>NZ_JBVHHW010000022.1:0-136421 GCF_055560875.1 Kitasatospora sp. NPDC023118 | reverse complement strand
CTGACCACCGCGCCGATCCTCGCCCTGGCCGCTTCCCTGGCCATCGGCGTGCTCGCCTTCCACGGCGACCCGGTCGCCAAGCAGGACGTCCCCCCCCCCCCCGCCCCCCCCCGCCCCCCCCCCCCCCCCCCCACCCCCCCCCCCCCCCCCCCCCCGCCCCCCCCCCCCCCCCCCGCCCCCCCCCCCCCCCCCGGGCCCCCCCCCCGACGCCCTGTCTGCGGTCCCGACCGTCGGCGTCGGGGCTCGCCCCACCCTTTCGGGCGCCAATTCTGGACACTCTCCTAGCCGCCCCTGCCGCACAGTTGGCGGCGTCGTGCGGCCGAGGGCGCCGCACCACGGGCCGGGAGGCGACGGATGGGAACGATGGTGCTCGGGGACCTGCTCGACGAGGCGGTGCTGATACTTCGGTGCGCGGGCGCACGGCAGGAGGCGGAGGAACTCGCCGCGCGGGTGCTCGGCGTGGACGCGGCCGGGCTGGATCCGCGGCGGGAAGTCGACGGCAGGTCGGTACGGCGGCTGCGGGACCTGGTGGGCAGGAGAGCCGACGGCGTACCGCTCGGGCACCTCACCGGGCGAGCCGTGTTCGCCGGCCTCGAACTCCTCGTCGGGCCCGGCGTGTTCGTGCCGCGGGTGCACAGCGAGCTCGTGCTGGCAGCCGGCCTGGCGGCCGTCGCGGAGACGGAGGCACCGACGGTCGTCGACCTGTGCGCCGGCTCCGGCGCGATCGGACTCGCCCTCGCCCACGCACGGCCGGACGCCCGGGTACACGCGGTCGAGTTCGACCCCGTCGCCGCGGACTTCACCCGCCGCAACGCGGCCCGCCGCGCCGCCCTCGGGGACACCGAGGTGACCGTCCACGAGGGCGAGGCGGCCCGGGCGGGCGAACTGACCGGGCTGGCGGCCGAGGCGGACCTGGTCCTCGCGAACCCGCCGTTCATGCCGGACGCGGCCGACGTGCCCGACGAGTTCGGCCGCTACCAGCCCCGGCAGGCCGTCTTCGGCGGCGCCGACGGCCTGCGGGTCGTCCGCCAGGTGGTGGGGGCGGCGGCGGGGCTGCTACTACCGGGCGGCACGCTGGTGGTCGAGCACGGCCACCTGCACGGCGCGACGGTGCCGGCGCTACTGCGCGAGTCGGGCTGCTTCGCCGAGGTGTCCTGCCGCCCGGACCACGACGGCTGGCCCCTCTACTCGACGGCCGTCCGTACCGGGGCCGGTGCCCCTTCCTCCTGACCGGCAGACGGCCGGGCCCCCTTCCGCGGATGCGGAAGGGGGCCCGGCCGGTCGTGTTCAGCGGGGAGTCAAAGGCCGCCGGAAGCCGGCCACTGCGAGCCACGCGCCGACCCCCGCCACCGCCGCGCCGAGCAGCAGGGCCCACACGGCGGTGCCCGTCCCGGGCAGGCCGAGGGCGAGGGCTCGCGTGGAGTCGATGGCGTACGTGAGCGGGTTGACGTGGGCGACGGCGGCCAGCCAGTCCGGGAGGTCGGCGGTCGGGACGTAGGCGCTGGAGGCGAACATCAGCGGAAGCACCGCGATGATCGCGAGGTTCTGGATCGGCTCGGCGCGGCGCAGCCAGGCCGCCGCCGCGATGAACAGCCAGCCGAGTGCCCAGCTCATGAACAGCGTCAGCCCGATGGAGGCCACGACCGCGCCGGCCCCGCCCCTGGGGTTGTAGCCGAGCACGAGGATGCCGAGCAGCAGGATGATCGCGGCCTGGACGGCGGCGCGCACCAGCGTGGTGAGGCTGCGGGCGACCAGCAGCGAGCTCGGCGCGACGGGCAGACAGCGCAGCCGCGCGACGATGCCGTTCTGCAGGTCCTCGACGAGGCCGACCCCGGACTGGACGGCGGACTGCACCGCGTTGTCGACGAGGACGGCGGGCAGGACGAAGTCCAGGTACGTGACGTCCGGCGGGAAGTGCGGCGGGAGCCCCATCCGGCTGAACACCTGGGAGAGCACCACGAGCGTGATGACGGGCTGGAGCAGGCCGAAGAGCAGCACCGCGGGGTCGGTCACGAGCGCGCGCAGCGACCGGCCGGTGAGGATGCGGACCTGGGTGATCCGCGAACTGCCGCGCCAGGCGGGCGCGGTGGGCGTCGACGTGCGGGGTGGTCGGCCGGTGTCGAGCGTGGTGGTCACCGAGCGGGTCCTTCCGGGCTGACGGGACGGGCGGGGCGGTCGGCGCGGTGCGCCAGGGCGAGGTAGACGTCGTCCAGGCCGGGCTCGCCGAAGGTGAGTTCCGCGGCCTCGATCCCGACCCCGTCGAGCGCCCGGACGACGGCGGCGATGTCGCGGGTGGCCTCGATCGGGACGACGAGGGCGGCGCCCTCGCGGCCGGTGACGGGGGCGAGCCCGGCTCGGCGCAGTGCCTCGGCGGCGCGCTCGGAGTCGCTCCCGGACTCGCTCCCGGCTGGCCCGTCGAGGACGACGGTGACGGTGCGCCGGCCGACCCGGGCCTTGAGCTCGGCCGGGGTGCCGTGGGCGACGACGCTACCGCCGGAGAGCACGGTGATGGCGTCGGCGAGCCGATCGGCCTCGTCGAGGTACTGGGTGGTGAGCAGCACGGTGGTGCCCTCGGCGACGAGGCCCTCGACGATCTCCCAGAGGCCGAGCCGGCTCACCGGGTCGAGGCCGGTGGTGGGTTCGTCGAGGAACACCACCTCCGGTCGGCCGACCAGGCTCGCGGCGAGGTCGAGACGGCGGCGCAGGCCGCCGGAGTAACCACGGGCGGGCCGGTCGGCGACCTGCCCGAGGTCGAACAGGTCGAGGAGCTCGTCGGCGCGGGTCCGGGCGGCGCGGCGGCCGGCGCCGAGCAGCCCGGCGAGCAGGAGGAGGTTGTCGCGTCCGCTGAGCCGCCCGTCGACGGTGGCGTACTGGCCGGTGAGGCCGATCCGGCGGCGGACCTCGGCGGGGCGCCGCCGGACGTCGAAGCCGGCGACGCTGGCCCGGCCGGTGGTGGGCGCGAGGGCGGTGGTGAGAACGCCGACGAGGGTGGTCTTGCCGGCGCCGTTGTGGCCGAGCAGGGCGAGCACGCTGCCCCGGGGGACGGCGAGGCTGACCGAGTCGAGGGCGCGGACGGTGCCGAAGGTCATGCCGACGTCGACCGCCTCGATCACGAGGTCGTCGTCGGCCACGGCGGGCGGGGGCGGGGCGGTGCGGGCGGGCATGGTCGGGTCTCCGTACGGGGGATCGGCAGGGGCTCGCGGGGCTGTCAGCCGACGGGGTCAGTCGACGGCGTCCATCAGGCGGAAGAGCTCCTCGTCAGTGGCCGCGTCGAGGTCGGGCCCCGGGCCCGGGCGGGCCGGCCCGGCGGGTGCGGCGCAGCGCCGGGCGAGGTCGCGCAGCCGGGTGGCGGTGGCCGGGTCGAGGGCGGTGCCGGCGGCGAGCAGCGCGGCGAGCCGGTCGACCAGGTCGACGGCGGTGGGCTCCGGTGCGGCTCCCCGGTCGAGCCGGGCGCCGAGGGCGCGGACGACGGCGGCCGGGGACGGGTGGTCGAAGACGAGCGTCGCGGGGAGGGCGGTGCCGGTGGCGGCGGCGATGCGTTCGCGCAGCTCGATCGCGTTGACGGAGTTGACGCCGAGGTCGGAGAACGCGTGGGCGGCGTCCAGGGCGTCGGCGCCGCGCCCGACTACGGCGGCGGTCTCCGCGAGGACGAGTTCGAGGAGGAGGGCGTCGCGTTCCTCGGGGCTCACTGCCGCGAGTCGGTCGTCGAGGAGCGGCACGTCGGCAACGGCTACGGCCGGCGGCGTCGGGGAGGCGGTCGCGAGCCAGTACGTCTGGCGCTGGAACGGGTACGTCGGCAGCGGCACGGGCCGGGCGCCGGGCAGGACGGCGTCCCAGTCCACCGGCACGCCGTGCAGGTGGAGGCGACCGGCGGCGGCGAGCAGGGCTCGCGTCTCGTCCGCCTGGTCCGCCGAGCCGCTCGCGATGACGGCGGCCGACGGTCCGGCGTCCCCGGCGGCCAGGCACTCACCGAGCATGGGTGCGAGCGCGGCGGCGGGCCCGAGTTCGAGGTAGGCGTCGACGCGCTCCGCCTCCAGGCGCGACACGGCGTCCCGGAAGCGGACCGGCTCCCGGGCCTGCCGCACCCAGTGGCCGGGGTCGCGGGCCTCGACGGCGGTCAGCGGGCGCCCCGTCACGCCGGAGACCAGCGGCACGGCGGGCGCGGCGAACGACAACCCCTCCAGCACACCGCGGAATTCCGCCAGCATCGGCTCCAGCAGCGGCGAGTGGAAGGCGTGCGACACGCGAAGCCGTGTCGTCCGCCGGTCCGCGAAGTGCGCCTCGATCGCCGAGACGGCGCCCTCGGCGCCCGAGACGACGACGGACGACGGCCCGTTGACGGCCGCGAGCGACACGAACTCGCCCAGCAGCGGCAGGACTTCGTCCTCCGCCGCCCGGACGGCGAGCATCGCGCCCCCGGCCGGGAGGGACTGCATGAGCCGTCCCCGGGCGGCGACCAGCGTGCACGCGTCCACCAGCGACAGCACCCCGGCCACGTGCGCGGCGGCGATCTCGCCGACCGAGTGCCCGGCCAGCAGGTCGGGCCGCACGCCCCAGGACTCCAACAGCCGGTGGAGCGCGACCTCGTGGGCGAACAGTGCGGGCTGCGCGAACTCTGTCCGGTCGAGCAGCGGTTCGGGATCGTCGTCCCACAGGACGGGGCGCAGCGGCCGCCTCAGCAGCGGATCCAGGACGCCGCACACCTCGTCCAGGGTGGCCGCGAACTCCGGGAAGGCGGCAGCGAGTTCGCGCCCCATCCCGGGCCGCTGGCTGCCCTGACCGGCGAAGACGAAGGCGAGCCGCCCGCCGCCGTCACGCCGGCCCGCGGCCGGAACGACCGGCGAGGGCTCACCGGCGGCGAACCGCCGCAGCGCGTCCACGAGTTCACCTCGGTCGGCGCCGACCAGCAGTGCCCGGCGCCCGTGGACGGCCCGGGTGGTGGCCAGCGCGTGCGCGAGGTCCGGCAGGGCGTAAGAGGGCTGAGCGACGACGTGCTCGGCCAGCCGCCCGGCCTGTGCCCGCAGGGCGGGCTCGCTGCGGGCGGAGAGCACCAGCGGCACCGGCCCGCTCACGGAGCTGTCGACGGAATCCGCCGAGGGCGCCTCCTCCAGCACCACGTGCGCGTTCGTCCCGCTGATCCCGAACGACGACACGCCCGCGCGTCGCGCCCGACCGGCCTCCCGGGGCCACGGCTGCGCCTGCGTCAGCAGCCGGACGGCGCCGGAGGACCAGTCCACCCGGGTGGTCGGCTCGGTGACGTGCAGGGTCCGCGGCAGCAGGCCGTGCCGCAGCGCCTGCACCGTCTTGATCACGCCGGCCACTCCGGCCGCCGCCTGGGCGTGCCCGATGTTCGACTTGACGGACCCGAGCCACAGCGGGCGGTCCGCCGGGCGTGCGCAGCCGTGGACGGCGATCAGCGCCTGCGCCTCGATCGGGTCGCCGAGCGAGGTCCCGGTGCCGTGGGCCTCGACGGCGTCGACGTCGCCGGGGACGAGCCCCGCGTCGGCCAGTGCGCGGCGGATCACGCGCTGCTGCGCGGGGCCGTTGGGCGCGGTGATGCCGTTCGAGGCGCCGTCCTGGTTGACGGCCGAGCCGCGGACGACGGCGAGCACCGGGTGCCCGTTGCGCCGCGCGTCGCTCAGCCGCTCCAGGACGAGCAGGCCCGCGCCCTCGGCCCACGCGGCGCCGTCGGCGTCGTCCGAGAAGGACTTGCAACGGCCGTCGGGGGCCAGGCCGCGCAGCCGGGAGAACTCGACGAACGACCCCGGTGTGGCCATCACCGCTACGCCGCCGGCCAGGGCGAGCGAGGACTCGCCCGCGCGCAGTGAGCGGCAGGCGAGGTGGAGGGCGACGAGCGAGGAGGAGCACGCGGTGTCGACGGTGAGCGCCGGCCCCTCCAGGCCGAAGCAGTACGAGATCCGCCCGGCGAGCGCGCTGCCGGCGGTGCCGATCCCGAGGAGTCCCTCCAGCTCCGGAGGGGCGCCGGCACCGTAGTCGTGGTACATCGCGCCGGTGAAGACGCCGGTGCGGCTGCCGCGCAGCCCGGTCGGGTCGATGCCGGCGTGCTCCAGCGCCTCCCAGGCGGTCTCCAGGAGCAGCCGCTGCTGCGGGTCGGCGGCCAGGGCCTCGCGCGGGGAGAAGCCGAAGAAGGCGGCGTCGAACCGCCCTGCGCCGTCCAGGAATCCGCCCCGGCGGACGTAGGACGTCCCGGGGTGCTCGGGGTCGTCGTGGAAGAGGCCGTCGAGGTCCCACCCGCGGTCGGCGGGGAACGCGGAGTCGGTGTGGGTGCCGTCGGCGACGAGCGTCCAGAGGTCGTCGGGGGAGGAGACCCCACCCGGCAGGCGGCAGGCCATGCCGACGATCGCGACCGGCTCGTCGGAAGCGTCGTACGGGCCCTCGTCCGGTCGGTCCGGCGCCGCGCCCGACAGCAGGGACGCGACGGCGGCCGGGGTGGGGTGGTCGAAGCCGAGGCTCACCGGCAGCGGACGGCCGGTCGCCTCCGCCACCAGGTTGCGCAGCCGGATGGTGCGCACCGAGTCCAGCCCGTACGCGCGGAACGCCGTGTCGGCGCCGATCGGTTCGTCCTCCGGGCCCCGCTCCATGACCTCGGCCGCGCACGAGCGCACGAGGTCCAGCGCGTCGCGGTAGTCGAGCGCGGACGGACCGGGGACGGACGCCTCCTGGGCCACCAGGTCCTCCAGCGACCGTCGGTGCAGCTTCCCGGCCGGGGTGCGCGGGAGGTCGTCGACGGTCACCAGTTCCAGCGGCATCTTGTACTCGGCGACCTCCCGCTCACGGAGGAAACCGGTCACGGCCCGCAGCCCGATCGCCGGGTCCGCCGCACGGGTGAGCACCAGGCACGGGATCTCGCCGAGCCGCGCGTCCGCCCGCCCGACGACGGCGAGCGGGCCGATGCCCGGCATCGCCGCCAGGAGCTCCTGGACCTCGGTCGCGTCGAACTTCCGCCCGCCCACGTTGATCAGCTCCGCCGCACGCCCGTGGAAGCGCAGCAGCCCGTCCTCCCCGAGGCTCGCCCGGTCGCCCGTGCGCAGCCAGCCGTCCGGCGTGATCGCCGCGCGGGTCAGCTCGGGATCCCGGTAGTAGCCGCGGAACATGCTCGGGCTGCGGTACTGGAGGTCGCCCGGTGCGCCCGGGAGCAGTTCGCGCCCGTCCTCGCCGACGATCCGCACGCGCGCCCCGCTGGTCGGCCGGCCCACGCTGCGCACCGCGGCGCCGTCCGGGTCGGCCGGGTCGGCCGGGTCGGCCGGCGAGGTGCGGGTGCCGGTGCCCAGTTCGGACATGCCCCACACCACCACCAGCTCGCCGCCGAGCGCCACCCGCACGTCCGCGGCCAGCGCGGCGGGGATCGCCGCCCCGGCGGTGCGCACCTGGTGCGGCCGGAATCCGGCGGGCTGTCCGGTGCGGGCCAGCGCACCGACGATGTCGTGCAGCTGCGCCGGGACGGCGAACACCGCACTGGGGGCGGTGCGCCGGGCCAGCGCGAGGAAGCGCTCGGGATCCCAGCCGCGCAGCAGGACCTGTCGGCAGGCCCGGAACAGCGCGGTGTGCAAGGACTGCAGGCCGAACAGGTGGGTGAGCGGGCAGGCCGTCAGGATCGCGTCGGCGAAGGCCGCGCCGCCTTCCTCGGCGACGGGGGCGGTGTTGGAGAGCAGTCCGTCGTGGCTGTGCAGGCAGATCTTGGGCCGCGCCGAGGTGGTGCCGGAGGAGGGGAGAAGAACCAGCGGCTGGTCCGGTACGACCTCGACCGGGTGCGGCTCCCGGCCCGCGTGGTCGGCCATCGTCCGGGCCAGGGAGTGGACCCCGGGCGGCAGTCCGTCCGGATCCCCCGCGACCAGGACCGCCCGCAGGGACGGTACGGCCGCCGGCAGCTCGCGGGCGGTGGCCACCGCCTCCGGCGAGAACAGGGCCGCCACCGGGTCCACCCGGCCCAGCAGCGCCCGCACGTCGGCGGCGCCGTACCCGGCGTGCACCGGCAGCATGACCGCGCCGACGGCGGCGACGGCCAGGTGAGCGGTCTGGTACTCCCAGCAGTTCGGCAGCTGGACCGCGACCACCTCACCCGGGCCCACGCCTAGTGCCTGGAGCGCCCGGGCCAGCGACGCCACTTCCGTCCGCCACTGACGCCAGGTCAGCTCGCGGTCGCCGTCGACCAGTGCGACGGCGTCGGGGGCGCGCCGTACGGCCGCCGCGAACACCCCGGGCAGGGTGTGACCGCCCAGCGCTCCGGGGGCCCCGGAGGCCGGATCGATCGTGTAGTCATCGCTGTGGACGGACACCTTCACTCCCGGGGTCGGTGCGGGCTGCGCTGTCATCCTCGACCGCGGCCCGTCGGGAAAGCCCTAGGACCTGTCTTCGAAGTCCCGCCCTCCGGGCGGACGACGGGAGTTCGAAGACAGGTCCAAGAGGCTCCCTAGAGTCGACGCGATGCGGCGCGGGGAACGACCGGGACCTGCTCGGGGAACGTGGTGTCCAGCAGCGCCAGCAGCGGGCGGGCCTTCACCACCGTCTCGTCGAACTCGGCCTCGGCGTCGGAGAGGGCGATGATCGCGCCGCCCACCCCGTAGCGCAGCCGCCCCTCGCTCACCACGGCAGTGCGGATGACGATGCTCAGATCGGCGGCGCCGGTCAGCGAGAGGTAGCCGATCGCTCCCGAGTAGATGCCGCGCGGGCCGCCTTCCAGGCGGTCGATGATCTGCATGGTGCGGATCTTGGGCGTGCCCGTCATCGAGCCGCCGGGGAAGGCCGAGCGGATGCCGTCGACGGCGCTGTACCCGGGGCGCAGCCGCGCCCGTACGGTGCTGACCAGCTGGTGGACGGTGGTGTACGTCTCGACGTCGAAGAGCGGGTCGGCGACGACGGATCCGGTCTCGGCGCACCGCCCGAGATCGTGCCGGACGAGGTCGACGACCATGAGGTTCTCGGCCCGGTCCTTCTCGCTGGTCGCCAGGTCGGCGACGAACAGGGTGTCCTCCTGCGGGGTGGCGCCGCGCGGGCGGGTGCCCTTGATGGGTTTGGACTCCATCACCCCGTCCGGCCCGATCCGCAGGAAGCGCTCGGGGGAGGAGCTGAGCACGGACAGCCCGCCGAAGCCGAGGAAGGCGGCGAACGGTGCCGGGCTGATCCGCCGAAGGGCTCGGTAGGCCTGCCAGGGGTCGAACGCGGCCGGGGCCTCGATCATGTTGGTGAGGCAGACCTCGTAGGTCTCGCCTGCCCCGATCTCGTCCTGGCAGGCGTCGATGAGCTGGAGGTAGGCCTCACGGGGGTGGCGCAGCCGTAGGCGGGCCGGCTGGCCGGGCGGGTTGTGGGCCGGCGGGTCGGTGCGCGGTGCAGGGCCGGTGAGCCGGGCGGCGGTGTCCCGCAGCCAGGCCCTGGCGGGCCCCTCCCGGCCGTCCTCGGCCAGGGCGAGCAGGTGGGCGGCGCCGGTGCGGTGGTCAAGGACGACCGCCCGGTCGGCGAACACCATGACGGCGTCCGGATCGGGCGAACGGTGGGCGCGGTCGCCGCCGCACTCGGCCTTGAGTTCGTAGCCGAGGCAGCCGACCCAGCCGAGCGCGAAGTCGAACGGCAGCTCGGGCACCTCCACGTGCAGCGAGCGGAGGTCCGCGTCGAGCCAGTGCAGGAACTCGTCCTCCAGTACCCGCGTGCCGTCCTCGGCCGTCACCGTGACGGTTCCCCGGGAGACGTCCGCGCTCGCCACCCGGGCGAGCGGGCCGGAGGCGTTGCCCATCACGGAGACCTGGCCGAGCCGCCCGCCGGGGAGGCTGCTGTCCAGCCAGAACGGGTGGCTGCCGATCCGGAAGAGCCGGTCGAAGACGGTTTCGGCGTCCCACCGGGTATCGATCTTCCGGGTCAGCACGGTCAGTTGCCGGGTGGCCGGGAGCGGAGTGGGGTCGGGCCGGGTGCGGGGCCGCGGTACCCCGGGGGCGCGTCCGCGGCCGTGGCGGTGCGCGTGGTTGAAGCGCTCGGCGAGGTCCCGGAAGTTCGAGAGCAGCTGGTGTCCGGCCTCGGTGCCGATCGACTCGGGGTGGAACTGCACGCCCCACAGCGGGAGTTCGCGGTGGCTTAGGGCCATCAGCACGCCGTCGTCGGTGGCCCAGGCGATCGGTTCCAGCACGGGGGAGAGGCTGGTGACGGCGAGCGAGTGGTAGCGGACGACCTCCAGCGGGTTGGGCAGGTGGCGGAAGAGTCCGGTGCCGTTGTGCCGCACGTCCGAGGTGCGTCCGTGCCGGGGTTCGGGCGCCCGGCCGACTGCGGCGCCGTGGGCGAGGGCGAGGCCCTGGTGGCCGAGGCAGACGCCGAGGACGGGCAGCCGGCCCTCGCGGGCGATCCCGGCGCAGTGGCCGAAGTCGGAGGGGTTGTGCGGGGTGCCGGGGCCGGGGGAGAGGACGACGGTGTCGAAGTCGTCGAGCAGCTCGGGCCGGAAGGAGGGGTCGTCGTTGCGGACGACCTCCGGCTCACGCCCGTTGACCTCGGCGAGGTAGTGGAACAGGTTGTAGGTGAACGAGTCGTAGTTGTCGACCAGGAGAGTGCGCATCAGTGGTCCTTGTCGTGCCGTGCCGCCGGGCGGGGCCGGCTGCAGCTCAAGGGCGGGGCGGCCGGCGGTTGGTCAGCGGAGCGCGGCGAGTGCGGAGGCGATCTCCCGCAGGACCGCGGCCTGCTGCTCGGCCAGGAAGAAGTGGCCCCCGGGGAGGACCTTCAGTCGGAAGGCGCCGGTGGTGTGGTCCTGCCAGGCCCGGGCCTCGGCGATGGTGGTCCGCGGGTCGGCGTCTCCGGTGAGCGCGGTGACCGGGCAGGCGAGAACGCGCTCCGGCCCGCAGGTGTAGTGCTCGATGGCGCGGTAGTCGGCGCGGATCGCGGGCATGGCCATGCGCAGGATCTCATCGTCACCGAGCAGTTGGGCACTGGTGCCGTTGAGCAGCTTGAGCTCGGCGATGACCGCCTCGTCGTCCTGGCGGTGCACGTTCTCGGTCCGGGTGGTGGACGGTGCCCGCCGACCGGAGGCGATGACGGCCCGGGGTGCGTGGGTGCCCTTCCGCTCCAGACGCCAGGCGGTCTCGAAGGCGAGGACGGCGCCCATGCTGTGGCCGAAGAAGACGGTGGGACGATCATCCAGGGTGAGCAGTTCCTCGGTGATCCGGTCGGCGAGGGTGTCGATGTCCTCGATGCAGGGCTCCAGACGGCGGTCCTGTCGGCCGGGGTACTGCAGGGCGATCAGCTCGGTGTCGTCGGCGAGGGCCGCGGAGACGGGGTGGTAGAAGCTGGCGGAGCCGCCGGCGTGCGGGAAGCACACCAGGCGCACGGGTCGGTCGGCTCCCGGGTGGAAGCGGCGCAGCCAGAGCGTGCTCGACGTGCCGGGGCTGGTCATGGGCTCGGTCCTCTTTCGGTGGTGGGGTTCAGTCCCGGTGGACGGTGATGGCGCCGGACGGGCAGAGCGTGGCGGCCAACTCGACCGCGTCCGGGTGTTCGTCGGCCGCGGCGGGGTCGAGCAGTTCGACCACGCCGTCGTGGTCCTGGTCGAAGACGGAGCCGGCGTTGAGCACGCACTGGCCCGCGCCGACGCAGCGCGCGGTGTCGACGGTGACGCGCATGAAGATCTCCTGGGGCAGTGTCGTGGGCGGGGCTACCAGCGGACCGGCAGCGCGTGCAGGCCGCACAGCACGCCGTCGTACTTGAACGGCAGTTCCTCGGCCGGCACCGCCAGGCGCAGGCCCGGAATGCGCTCGAAGAGCCTGCGATAGGCGGTCTCCATCTCGATCCGGACCAGGTTCTGGCCCAGGCACTGGTGGACGCCGTAGCCGAAGGCCACGTGGTGGCGCTCGGTGCGGGCCGGGTCGAAGGCGTGCGGGCAGGCGAAGGCCCGCTCGTCGTGGTTGGCCGCGGCCACCAGCGGGATGATGCCCTCTCCGGCCCGGATCAACTGGCCGGCGATCTCGACGTCCTCGGTCGCGACTCGCAGGGAGACCAGGTCGGCCACCGAGTGGAGGCGCAGCGTCTCCTCGACGACCCGGTCGTCCCCGATCCATCGGGGGTTTTCCAGCAGGGTGAGCACGCCGAGCGCGATGTTGTTGGCGGTGGTCTCGTGCCCGGCGATGAGCAGCAGCATCAGCACCCCGGACATCTCCTGGGGCTCGATCGCGCCGGTGGCCAGCAGCCGGCTGATCAGGTCGTCACCGGGCCACTTCTGCTTGATGGCGACCAACCGGTTGATGTAGCGCAGCAGTTCGCGCGAGGCGGTGTCGCGCTGCTCGTCGGTGGAGGCGCGGATCGCGACGAGGGTGCGGGTGCGGGATTCGAAGAAGTCCCGGTCGACCGGCGGCACCCCGAGCAGTGCCGAGATGACCAGTGACGGGACGGGCAGCGCGAAGTCGGCGACCAGGTCGGCCTCGTCGCCAGCGGCCAGCATGGTGTCGATGCACCGGTCCACGGTCTGCTCGACGGCGGGCCGCAGCTCCCGGACGCGGCGGACGCTGAACTCGGGGATGAGAGCCTTGCGGAAGCGGTCGTGCTCGGGCGAGTCCAGGCCGACGAACCATCCGGGTATCTGCTCCTGGCGGGGCACGCCCATGGTCTGGCTGATGTTGGGGAAGCCCGGGTGGTCGGGGTTGGAGCTGATCCTGCGGTCGGTCAGGACGGCGCGGACGTCCTCGTGCCGGGTGACCAGCCACACCCGGTTCCCGTTGGGCAGGTGGCACACCACCAGGCCCCGCTGCTCGCGATAGTCCTGGTAGCGGGGCGGCGGAAAGGCCTCGCCGGGCCTGCGCAGCGGGAACTCGACCACCCGCGGTTCGGCGCTCGTCATTTCGTCGGGTCTCCCTCGGGTGCGGTGCGCTTCAGGGCATGCCGTAGAACGCGCGGACCCGCTCGATCACGCGGTCCTGGTCGGCGGTCGTCAGGGTGGTGTAGGTGGGCAGGTAGAGGCCGTCGGCGGCGAAACGGGTCGCGTTGAGGCTCGGCCAGGCCGGGTCGAGGTAGCCGGGCTGGCGACTCATCGGCTGGAAGAACAGCCGGGTCTCGATGCCCTCGGCGGTCAGGAACTCCCGGAGCTCGGTGCGGCGTTCGGCCCGCAGGTCGTACATCCACAGCACGTCCCGGGGCGGCATCAGGGTGATCCCCGGGACGTCCTTGAGGCCCTGGTCATAGCGCCGCTCGATCTCCTTGCGGGCCGCGAGGAACTCGTCCAGGCGCTCGGTCTGGGCGACGGCGACGGCGGCCTGCATGGCCGTCATGCGGAAGTTGTAGGCGAGCTTCTTGTGCAGGAAGCTGTGGTCGGCGGTGAAGGCCATGGCCCGTAGGTGGGCCAGCTGGCCGGCCAGGCGGGGGTCGTCGGTGAGGCAGATGCCGCCTTCACCGGCTGTGATGATCTTGTTGGCGAACAGCGAGAAGCAGGCGATGTCGCCGACCGGCCGGATGCCGTGGGCCTCGGAGGAGTCCTCCACGACCCGCAGGTTGTACTGATGGGCGATCTCCATGATCGTCGTCATGTCACAGCGCCGGCCGTAGACGTGCACCGGCATGATCGCCTTGGTACGCGGAGTGATGCGCTCCTCGATCCGTGTGACGTCGATGTTCAAGTCGTCGGCGCAGTCGACGAACACCGGGGTGGCGCCCGTGTAGGTCACCGCCCAGGCGCAGGCGATCATGGTGAACTCCGGCACGATGACCTCGTCGCCCGGGCCCACGCCGAGCGCGCGCAGGGCCAACGTCAGGGCCGCGGTGCCGGAGGAGCAGGCGACACCGTGGGCGGTGCCGTTGTACTCGGCGAAGGCCTCCTCGAAGTGCCGGACGTACGGCCCCTGGGACGAGATCCAGCCGTCACCGATCGTGCGGTTGACGTACTCCAGCTCCCGCCCGTCGAGGCTCGGCCGGGACACGGGGATGGTGAAGGGCATGGGGTCCTCACTTCGGGACGGGCCGTCGCGTGACGGGGTGTCGTACGGCGATCGGCGTACGGCGGGTCGGCTCGTGGACGGTCGGGGGAGGGATCAGGCCAGGGCCGGTAGTCCGAGCAGCAGGTCGGCCGCCGCCGACCGGCCACCGGCGGCGCGCTGCGCCTCGCCGATGCGGGCGGCCCGCTCGCGGAAGGAACGGTCGCCGAGCACGCGGGTGAGCTTGTCCACGACGTCGTCCGGGTCGAGGTCCTGCGGCCGGTCCAGCGTCAGGCTGATCCCGAAGTCCTGACCGCGCACGGCCTGGTCGTAGCAGTCCACCCACAGGGGCCGGACCACCAGCGGCTTCCCGAAGTACACGCCCTCGTGGTAGCCGTTGCCGCCGCCGTGGGTGAAGAACACCTCCACCCTGGGGTGGGCCAGCACGTCCAGCTGGGACGGCAGCCAGCCCTCGATCCGCAGGTTGCCCGGCAGTTCCTCCCGCGGCGGCAGGAGGTGCTGCTGTTCGGCGGGCAGCCGCCACAGCACCTGGTGCCGGCCGTCCAGGCGCCGCGCGACCTCCACGAGGTCGCGGACCTGCGGCCGGGTGAGGCGGGTGATCGTGCCGAAGCCCATGTAGACCACGGAGGACTGCGAATCCAGCCAGTCCATGACGCCGGTCGGGTCGTCGCCCGGCGAGGCCTCCGGCAGCGGCGGGACCATGGCCCCGACGAGCTTCACCTTCCCGGGAATATCGAACGGATAGTCGAGCTCTCGCACGGAATTGCAGAGGACCATTTCCGCACGGTCGATCCGGGTCATGGGACTGGGCTTGGGCAGGCCCAGCTCCTTGCGCAGCCGGGCGTCCTCGGAAAGCACCTTCCCCATCGTGGGGTGGAGGAACAGTGCGAGCGTGCGGAACTTGAAGAGGCGGTTGTACAGCCTTTGACCGAAACTCATCGGGTAGGGCAGGCCGGAATGCGGGACGGGGAAATCATCCGGCGTGTAGGAGGGCCCGAAGGGGCTGTGCGAGGTGAGGACGTTGCTCGGCAGGAACGGGACGCTCAGGACGAAGGGAATGCCCCGGGTCAGCGCCAGATCGACGGCGAAGGAGCTGACGCAGTCGATGACCATCAGGGCCGGCTCGCACTTGTCCACCACCGCCGCGAGCCGGCGGTACTTTTCGGCCTGCAGGTCGGGCCGGTAGGACTGACGGATCACCGCCCGGTGTGCCCTGAACCGCGAGGGCTGAGTCACCCGGCGGTACACCTCGTCGCTCCAGCTGACCGCGGACAGTTCGGAGAAGACGTCGCCGAGGGAGGCGAACTCCACCGCCGACCGGTCCGCGAGGCCCAGGACCTCGGCGCGCCGGGGCTCGTCGGTGGCGAACCAGAGGTCGGGCACACCCCGTCGGGCCAGCTCGCCGGCCAGCACCAGCAGGGGGTTGAGCAGGCCGCTCTCCGGAAGGCTGACAAACAGGATCGGCCGTTGCGCGGCGCTCATCGGACTCCCTCGGGGCGGGATCGGTGGTCGGGACTGCACCCCACCTTGGTCTCACGCCCGGCGCCGGGAATTCCTTAGTCCTCGGCCCGAACGGTGGCCGTCGCGACTCGATCCTCCGCTTGTGTCCCGGTTTGACCGGAAGTCGCGAGTTGAGAAAAAGTAACGGTTCGTTCAAGATTTCTCTCGGGCGGTGCCCGGTCGCCGGTGGGTGATCCACCGGTTCCAGGCGTGGGTGTGGCCCCGGCTGCCGTCGTTCGGGTACCGGACGGCTTCTTGACGGGTCCCATATATTCCTTCCCAGGGGGCTTGGGTACGCTCAATCCCCGTCAGCCGCAATTCGCGGTTCGTTCCAAGCGTGGCCCCGGAATATTCGGAATCGTCATCTAACCTCTCCTCAGTACACCCACGGAATCGGCCGGGGTGGGCGCCGGTCGACGTTGACCGGCGTGTTGGCCGGTATCCGTGCTTCCTCGCGGAGTTCGCTGCGGCTCAGGCTGCCGGAGAGGGCGCCAGGACATCCCGAGGAGATCCAACCGCACTCGCGCCTTGAAGGGATCCGACTTTCCGTGGTGAATTCCTATGCAGATCAGGCCGGTGCCGTCCGGAGCATCGAGCCCGGCCGCGTCCAGGGGGACGTCGCGGGGGCGCAGCGCAATCCGCTGACCGGACAGCCCGTCCTGACCATGGCTCAGCTCGACCGGGCTCTCACCATCCGGCAGGCGAACGAGGCCTTCTTCTGGCAGTTCGGACGTTCCTCGGCGGACCTCTGCGGCCGTACCTTCAGCGACCTCGTGCACCCGAGCGTCCAACAACCCCTGCTGCGTCAGTTCTCCGGACTGATCGAAGGGCGGCGTGACCGCTTCGCCACCGACGTCATAGCAGTCGGTCCGCACGACGAGACGTTCACCGTCCCGCTCACCGCCGTCATGGTGCGTGGCGATCTGCCTGACGAGTCGTCGATCCTGGTGATGATGCCCGACGGGCGTCCGGACTCGGGTGGGTCCGAGGTCGTGGCCGGTCAGAAGAAGTTGCTGAGCGAGATCGACGCGAAGATTCTCGAGGGCATCGCGGCCGGCGTCTCGACCGTGCCGCTCGCCGCCCGGTTGTACCTGAGTCGTCAGGGCGTGGAGTACCACGTGACGTGCCTGCTGCGGAAGTTGCGGGTCCCCAACCGCGCCGCACTGGTCTCCCGGGCCTACTCGATGGGGGCCCTCAAGGTCGGGGTCTGGCCGCCGAAGGTCGTGGAGAGCTTCGTCAAGTAGTGGGTGGGTGTACCGCGACGCTCCTCGGCCGGGCCTGGCGCCGTACCGCTTCGGGCGGGGCCGGAAACGCCAGGTCGCAGGACAAGGTGTCCGAGGTCCTGACGTGGGTCCGGCAGCAACGGACCGCAGGGGGCTGAGGATCGCGGCTGCGGTTGCCGGTGGCCCCGTCCCCGCGGAGACGGGGCCACCGGCATTTCCGCGCGGCGGGGTCGAGGTTCAGGATCCGGGCCGCTCGGCTGACGGAGCCGGGCATCGGGTGCCGGTGGACCTTGAACGTGATGTCGATGCTTCGGTGACCCGTCCACGCGGACAAGCGGTGATTTCCGGACGATCGTCGATCAGAGGTGTGAACCGGCCTCGGTGTGCCCGCGCCCGGGCCGACGGGATCACCCGAGGGTCCGTCACCGCCGGGACGGCCTCCGGGTGTCGATGCCCGGTCAAGGGCTTGACGCGGCCCTGGTCCAGCGCGATCGTGAGGGCCGAGATTCTGACATGTTACGTGTGCCATTGCACATGGGTGCGGCGGTCGATCCGTCGCCGGGGGAGGGCGCCGCGTGGAGCTGGAGCTTCGGCACCTGAGGGTGTTGTGCACGATTGCCGACACCGGCAGCGTGGGCCGGGCCGCCGCGGTGCTCGGTGCCTCGCAGCCCGCGACCAGCACCCAGCTGCGCCGGATCGAGGCCCACCTCGGCGCGCCGCTGTTCGAGCGCACCACCACCGGTGTGGCGCCCACCGGCTTCGGCGTCGAGGTGCTGGCCGCGGCACGTGACGTGCTGGCCAGGGCCGACGGTCTGGGGCGAAGGGCGGTGGCGGGCGTCTCACCGGCCGGCCGGGAGTTGCGGCTCGCCGCCACCAACTCGCCGGTGCTGCCGGGCCTGCTCGCCAGGGCGCGGAGCCGACTGCCGGAGCTGCGGATCACCGTGAGCAGCGTCTACCGCTCCTCGGACATCGTCGAGCTGCTGGAGCAGGGCGCCCTGGACGCGGCGATCGCGGTGGACTACCCCGGCATGGAGCTGCGGCACTCGGACGCCGTCGCGCTCCGGGGTATCGTCACCGAGCCCACCTTCGTCGCACTGGCCGCCCGGCACCGGCTGCGGCGCCGTACCGAGGTGGCGCTCGCCGATCTCGCCGGCGAGCCCTGGTTCGTCACCCCCGACGACGGCGCCGGCTGGCCGGGGGTGTTCTTCGGCGCCTGCGCCGCCGAGGGCTTCGTGCCGGCGACGGTGCACGAGTTCCTCGGCGACCGGGCGGAACTCCAGGACATGATCGCGGCCGGTCTGGGCGTCTCCACCGTGCAGGCGACCTCCCGGCCGCTCTCCGCCGTGGTGATCAAGCCACTGGCCGGCACGCCGCTGCGGACCAGGTACCTGCTCGCCTGGCGGCCCGCGGCGGTGGGCGGCGAGCTGGTCGAGACGCTGTTCGAAGCCGCGGCCGCGGCCTACCGGGATCTGGCCGAGGCCTCGCCGCACTTCCAGGCCTGGGCGGCTCGGACCTACTGGGGCGCCCGCCCGTAACCGGCGCGGAACCGGGCGGGGCCAGTGTTATGGGCCGCGAGGGAATGTCATATGACCTGTCACATTGTATTGGCGTCGTGCCGGTGGCACGCTTCACCCGGATCCCCATGACGCGGCCTCAACACCCAGTGAGTCCGTCCCCCGTGCACCTTGACCCCCACTCAGAAGGATCACCCGTGCGACCGCGCATACCCCTCCGCACCCTCGTGGCCGGCTTCGCCGCCGGTTGCGCCACCGCCGCCTGTCTCCTGCCCGCCCCCGCGGCCGTCGCCGCCCCCGCGCCGGCCCCCGCCAAGACACCCGCACACTCCTCGCCGACCGTCCCCAAGCCGCTCGGCGCCACCCTCTCCGATGCGGGCACCTCCTCCGACGCCTTCGGCCCGGCCGCAGCCCCGCTGACCCCGGATCAGCTGGCACAGGCGCAGCGCCCCCTGCCGCCCGGCACCGCCGTCCAGCTCTCGCCGAAGACCCAGGCCCCGGCGGCGCGGCCGAACGCCCCCCGCTCGGCGACCACGGCCGCAGCGAGCTGCACCCCGGCGGACTTCGGCAGTCGCACCGGCAGCGCGCTGGTCTCCTTCATCGAGGGCTCGACCCCCGACTGCGTCAACACGCTCTTCAACCTCACCGGCAGCGACGCGGGCAAGGCCTTCAAGGAATCGCAGATGCTCACCGTCGCCGACGCCTACCGGGCGCTGGCATCCGGCTACGCCGGGAACGACTCGACCGGCATCTGGCAGCTGGAACTCTTCCTCCGGGCCGGCTGGTACGTGCAGTCCAACAACGCCGGCTCGGTCGGCAGTTACGACGCGGCCCTGACCACGGCCAACCAGGCGGCCCTCGACGCCTTCTTCGCCAGCGCCCACTGGCAGGACGTCACCGCGGCCAACGCGCCGGTGCTCTACGACGCGCTGGTGCTGACCGACAGCGCCAACCTGCAGGCCTCCTACCTGAACGTCTACAAGAAGGTGCTGACCGGCTACACCAGCGCCTACGACTCCGTCGCCGGAATGGACAAGGCCGTCAACGCGGTGCTGTTCGCCCCGCTGTGGCGCGGCAACTGGAACCCGGCCTTCGTCAACGCCGTGGCGGCCGACCCGAGCATCCTCAGCACCATGGGCAGGTTCGCGACCGACCACAAGGACATGGCGTCCGGCCCGGCCGGCTTCCTGGTGGTGAACACCGGCAACGACCTGGGTCGCGCCGCAGGCGACGGGGGCGCCGCCGGGGCCGCGGCCGGCCGGCAGGTGGCGGCGCTGCTCGCCGTCACCCCGATCACCGGCGCGACCGGCCCGCTCTACGTGCACACCGCCTACGACGCCAACCTGTACGACGCCGCGAACTGCTCCGTCTACGGCACCTGCAACCTGCCCGCCAAGCTGACCGCGGCCGTGCTGCCGAACCAACTGGTCTGCGACAACCGCACCATCGAGACCGAGAACCTGACCGCGGACGAGCTGAACACGGTCTGCACCAGCCTGCGGGGCGAGGACACCTTCTTCCACAACCTGGTCAAGGACAGCGGGCCGGCCAACCCGTACGGCAAGACCATCGACCTGGCCGTCTTCGCCACCCAGGCGGACTACCTCACCTACTCCTGGGCGATCTTCGGCAACTCCACCGACAACGGTGGCGAGACCCTGATGGATCCGACCGACCCGAACAACCGGCCGGTGTCGGTGATGTACCGCAAGGCGTGGAACGACGGCTTCCCGGCCAACGTGTGGAACCTCAACCACGAGTACACCCACTACCTCGACGGCATCTACGACATGAAGGGCACCTTCGGCGACGAGCTGACCGTGCCGGACATCTGGTGGATCGAGGGCGTCGCCGAGTACGAGTCGTACGCCTACCGCGGCACCACCGACACCCAGGCGATGGCCGAGGCCGCCAAGCACACCTACAAGCTCAGCACCATCTTCCAGAACACCTACGACAACTCGGACACGGTGCGCACCTACCCGTGGGGCTACCTGGCCGTCCGCTACATGTTCGAGAAGCACCCGGACGTGATCTCGACCATGCTCGGCCACTTCCGCACCGGTGACTACCAGGGCGCCTACCAGGTCTACAACGGCCTCGGCACCTCCTACGACGCCGACTTCGACAGCTGGCTCACCGCCTGCGCGGCCGGCGCCTGCTACGCCCAGGGCCCGACGGCGCTGTTCGGCTCCTCCGTCAACGGCGCCACGGTCAGCCTGACCGACAAGTCCGTGCAGACCGGCGGCGGCAGCATCACCGCTTGGCACTGGACCTTCGGCGACGGCAGCACCTCCGACCAGCGCAACCCGGCCCACACCTACGCGGCGGCCGGCACCTACACCGTCGCCCTGACGGTGACCGACAACACCGGCCGGACCGCCAGCACCCCGGCCTCGGTCACCGTGACCGCCGGCGCGGCCCTGCCGACCTGCACCGACCCGCGCACCGACGCGCTCGGCCAGAACTGCTCGCGGTCCGGCGTGTCGGCCACGGCCGGCAACACGGCCCACTTCTACCTCTGGCTGCCGGCCGGCTCCACCACCCTGAAGGTCACCAGCTCCGGTGGCACCGGCACCGCCGCGCTCTACTTCGATCCGGACACCTGGGCCTCGCCGAGCGCCTTCACGGCCTCGTCGACCAACCCCGGCACCGCCCAGAGCCTGACGGTCAGCAACAGCACGGCCGGCTACCGCTACGTCAGCCTGTACGCCGTGACCGACTTCTCCGGGGTCACCGTCAGCACCCAGTTCTGATCCGGCACCGGCCCCGGCGCCCGCGGCGCGACGCCGACGTCGGCCGCCGGCGCGCACCGGTTGCCCCCTCCCCGCGCGGGGAGGGGGCAACCGGCCTTGGTTCACGCCACGTTGACGGCGGTGTCGTCGAGGACGAAGGAGGTCTGCTTGGTGTAGTCCTCGGCGCCGGTGAACTTGAGGGTCACGGTCTTCCCGGCGTAGGCGGACAGGTTGAAGCTGTGCTGCTGGTAGCCGGCGGCCGCGTTGACGTTGGAGTAGGTCGCCAGGGTGGTGCCGTTCGCGGTGACCTTCAGCGTGTCGAAGGCGGTGGTGTTGCTCGCGGCGGTGTCGATGTGCAGCCAGAAGCTGAAGGTGTAGCTGCTGCAGCCGGTCGGCAGGGTCACCGTCTGGGCGAGCGTGTCGGTGTTGGTGCTGCCGTACCCGTCCAGCCAGGCGTCGTACGTGCCGGAGTGCGGCGGCTCGCTGGAGCTGCTGTTGATGGTGCTGGTGCCGCTGGTGTTGGTCTCCGTCCAGCCGGCCGTCGTACCGGCCTCGAAGCCGGGATCGGTGAGCAGCTGGGCCGCGGTGCAGCCGCCGCTGCCGGAGGACTGGACGGTCCAGGTGAAGGTGACGGAGGAGGACGGGCCGGTGGAGTCCGTCGCGGTGGCCGTCACGGAGTAGCTCCCGGCGGTGGTCGGGGTACCGCTGATCAGACCGGTCGCGGTGTTGACGCTCAGGCCGGTGGGCAGGCCGGACGCGGCGTAGCTGAGGCTTCCGCCGGCCGTGTCGGTGGCGGAGAGCTGGAGGCTGGTGGCGGTCCCGGCGGTGGCCGTCCGGGCGCCGGGGTTGGTGAGGGTGACGCTGCCTGTGGTGCTGCCGCCGCTGCCGGCGGCGAGCCAGGCGGTGGCGTTGAGGCCGAGCGCGGCGTCGGTGCCGGCCGGGTCGTTCCAGCCGTCGTAGACGGTCTTGCCGGGTTCGCCCGTACCGTCGTCGATGGCCGAGCTGTCGCCCCAGACGGCGACCCGGCCCTTGCCGAAGCTGCTGGTGGCGAAGAAGGCGCCGGTGGTGCCGGAGTAGCCGGTGCGGTAGACGATGCCCTTGACGGAGGGGTTGTCGGCGGGCTTGAGGGTGAAGGTGGTGCCGTTGCGGATGATGCTGCCGGTGACGGTGCCGAAGGGGCCGTGCAGGACGGGGTCGGTGGCGTCGTTGACGGCGGTCGGGTTGTCGGTCTGGATGTTGAGCAGGTCGACCGAGAGCCCGAACGGGTCGTTGCCGTTGACCGAGTTGGTGGTCATCAGGTCGTTGATGATGGCGGGGGAGTCCCAGCCGTCGTTGTTGCGGTCGCTGCCGGTGTGGTCGGAGATCAGGAACAGACCGCCGCCGTTCTGGACGAACGTCATGACCGCGGTCTTCTCGGAGTCGCTCAGCCGGATGTTCGGCTCGGGCAGGACGAACTCGTCGAAGTTGGCGAGGTCCAGCGCTCCGCCGGTGCCGTAGGTGATGGTGGAGCCGCTCGGCAGGGTCTTGAGGCTGTACTGGCCGGTCTTCTGGAGGGCGACGCCCCAGCTGGAGATGGCGCCCGTCCAGTCGGTCCCGGACTGCGGGTTGGCGTTCTCGCCGAGCGGGTCCGGCTGGCTGGTGCTGATGATCCAGTCCGCGTTGCCGGCGGTCTCCGCCTTGCTGTTGTCGAACAGGACGCGGTGCTGCGTGGTCGTGGCGGTGGACGTCACGGTCGCCGCTTCGGCCCGGTGGGGTACGGCGCTCGCGCCGGCGAGCACGGTCAAGGCGACGGCGCCCAGGGCGAGCGGGCGGATGGCGCCAGTGTGTCTGAGCATGGGTCAAGCTCCTTGTGCCGTGGGGGTACAGGGGGCGGTGCTACGCGCGTAGGCGCGCGGGACACCGTCCCATGATGGGGTAAGCGGAGCTTGAACGGAACGCGACGAATCAGAACTTCATCCGGGCATCCGGCCGATGTCGCGGCCGAGTTCGAGGGCGAGGATCTGGTCCAGACGCACGTAGGTCTCGAAACGGGCGCCGTCCGGCAGGGTGGCCCGGGCCTCCAGTGCGTGCAGGGCGCGTACCGCGACCCGGGCGTCCAGTTCCTCGTCGAGGCCGTCGAAGCCCGCCTGGACCATGTCGGCTTCCGGTGGGCGGGACGGCTCGCGGGCGCTGTCGGCCACCAGCGCGCGCCAGTGGGCCAGCCTCGCCGCGGCGTTCGCCAAGTCGTCGTCGGTGAGCCAGATCGGGGCGGTGACGGGGTGTTCGAGGAAGGTGAGGCGCAGTGCGAGGGGGTCGTGCTGGTCCACGGTGATCGAGGCCGGGGATTCGGCTCCGGAGTCCGGACGGGGGTGGCGTGGCCCCGTCACCGGACCGGTGACCAGGAGCGGCGCGGACGGCGGGTCGGAACGGACGGCTGAGCGGCTGGTGATGACGAGGTCGACCGCGGCTCGGTCCGAGCCGTCCACATCGTGACGTGTGCTCAGCCTGGCGGGTGGATGGACGCCGAGTTGGTCGGAGGCCTCCAGCAGGGCCCGGGTCCTCTCCTCGGGGGCGTCCGGGACGACGAGTTCGATGATCACCTGCAGGCCCAGAGCCTCGCAGGTGCGGGCCAGTACGTCACCGGCCACCAGGGCGCGCAAGTCCCCGAGGCCGAACGGGTGGCCCTGCTCGCCGACGTCGACGATCGCGTGCAGGAGCCCGACCCGGTGCGGGCGGACCTCGGTGCGCTGCCCGGTGCGGGCGTCGGTGATACGCAAGGGCGTCTCCCTCTCGGCTCGGCGGTGTGTGGCCAGGATGCGGCACCGTTCGGGTCGTCGTCGGTATGTCCGCCCCTGAGGTCGGCGAAGTTCCCACTGAAGGTCCTGGCGGTCGAAGGTCCTGGCGGTCTCTGATCACCATGGGCTCGCTAGGGGCTCTCCCACGGCCGCGGCCGCCGTCCGACGACGCGTCTAGAGCCTTCCGAAGCCGCCCCCACCTGGGGTGCGGATCTCCAGGGCGTCTCCGGCTTCGACGTCGGCGCTGCCACAGCCGGGCAGGTCCTCGACGGTGCCGTCGGCGCGCAGGATCCGGTTGGCGCCGAGGCCGCCGGGGGAGCCGCCGTCCATGCCGTACGGTGCGACGTGGCGGTGGCTGGAGAGCAGGCTGACGGTCATCGGTTCGCGGAAGCGCAGTCGGCGCAGTGCGCCGTTGCCGCCGTGCCAGCGGCCGGTGCCGCCGCTGGCACGGCGGATGGCGAACTCCTCGACCAGGACGGGCAGGCGCCACTCCAGGACCTCGGGGTCGGTGAGGCGGGAGTTGGTCATGTGGGTTTGGACGACGTCGGCGCCGTGGAAGCCGGGGCCGGCTCCGGAGCCGGAGGCGATGGTCTCGTAGTACTGGTGGTCTTCGTTGCCGAAGCTGAGGTTGTTCATCGTGCCGGAGCCCTCGGCCTGGACACCGAGCGCGGCGTAGAGCGCGCCGGTGATGGCCTGCGAGGTCTCGACGTTGCCGGCGGCGACGGCGGCGGGGTGGGTCGGGGCGAGCATCGAGCCGGGCGGGACGACGATCCGCAGTGGGCGCAGGCAGCCGTCGTTGAGCGGGATGTCGTCGGCGACGAGGGTGCGGAAGACGTAGAGGACGGCGGCGGTGACCACGGCGGAGGGGGCGTTGAGGTTGCTCCCGAGCTGGGGCGAGGTGCCGGTGAAGTCGATGGTGGCGCTGCGGTCGTCGCGGTCCACCCGGACCTCGACGGCGATCACGGCGCCGGAGTCGGTCTGGTAGCGGTAGCTGCCGTCGGTCAGGCCGTCGATGGCGCGGCGCACCGCCTGCTCGGCGTTGTCCTGGACGTGCCGCATGTAGGCCTGGACGACGTCGAGGCCGAAGTGGTCGATCATCGCGTTGACCTCGTCGACGCCCTTGCGGTTGGCGGCGATCTGGGCGCGCAGGTCGGCGAGGTTGGTGTCCGGGTCGCGGGAGGGGTACCGCGCCTCGGTGAGCAGCCGTACGGTCTCGGCCTCGCGCAGCCGCCCGTCCACCACCAGTGGCCAGTTGTCGAAGAGCACACCCTCCTCCTCGATCTCCCGGCTGGCGGCGGGCATCGAGCCGGGGGTGATGCCGCCGATCTCGGCGTGGTGGCCGCGGGAGGCGACGAAGAACAGCACCTTCTGCCCGTCCGCGTCGAAGACCGGGGTCACCACGGTGATGTCGGGCAGGTGGGTGCCGCCGTGGTACGGGTCGTTGACCGCGTAGGTGTCGCCGGGGCGCAGCTTCGGGCCGCGGCGGCGGATCACCTCCTTGACGGTGGTGCCCATCGAGCCGAGGTGGACCGGGATGTGCGGGGCGTTGGCGACGAGGTTGCCGTCCGGGTCGAAGAGGGCGCAGGAGAAGTCCAGCCGCTCCTTGATGTTGACCGACTGCGCGGTGGACTCCAGCCGGGCCCCCATCTGTTGGGCGATCGCCATGAAGAGGTTGTTGAAGACCTCCAGCAGGACGGGGTCGGCGGCGGCGGTGACAGCCTCGTCCGTGCGGCTCTCGATGTGTTCCACCCGCAGGTGCCCGGCCTCCGTCACGGTGGCCTGCCAGCCGTCGTCCACCACGGTGGTGGCGTTGGCCTCGGCGATCACGGCCGGGCCGGTCACGGTGTCCGTGGGGCGCATGGACTCCCGCTCCAACAGGGGGACTCGGCGTCGTTCGCCGTGGGTGTACAGCGAGACGGTGGTGGGCTCCGCCGGGGCCTCGGAGGTGGGGGAGAGGGCGTCCAGTTCCGGCTGCTCGGTGACGCCGGTGCCCTCGACGGCCAGGGCCTCGATCACCAGTGGGCGGTCCATCAGGAAGGAGTAGGTGGCCCGGTGGCGCTCCTCGAACTCGGCCTTCATGTCGCCCGGTTCGCCGAGGGGGACGCCGATCGTGGTGTCGGTGCCCTGGTAGCGCAGCCGGGCCCGGTGGGTCAGCCGGATCCGATCCTCCGGCACGCCCTGGTCGAGCAGCTGCTCGGTGGCCGCTGCCGCCAGCTCCTCGGCGAGCGTGTGCACGGCGGTCATCTCCTCCTCCGCCAGCGGCCGTTCGACGGCGTGCTCGCGCAGCACGGTGGTGTCGGCCAGGCCGATGCCGAGGGCGGACAGCACGCCGGCCATCGGCGGGACGAGCACGGTGCGGATGCCCAGCGCCTCGGCCACCGGGCAGGCGACCTGGCCGCCCGCGCCGCCGAAGGTGGTCAGGGCGTAGCGGGTGACGTCGTGGCCCTGCTGGACGGAGATGCGCTTGATCGCGTTGGCGATGTTGCCCACGGCGATCCGCAGGAAGCCCTCGGCCGTCTCCTCGGCCGTACGATCGCCGATCTCGCTCGCCAGCTGAGCGAACTGATGCTCCGTCACCTCGGTGTCGAGCGGTTGGTCGCCGTCCGGGCCGAAGACGTGCGGGAAGTGTCCGGCCTGGATCCGGCCGAGCAGCAGGTTGGCGTCGGTTACGGTCAGCGGACCGCCGCCCCGGTAGCAGGCCGGTCCGGGGTCCGCGCCGGCCGAGTCCGGTCCGACCCGCAGGCGCTCGCCGTCGAAGCGCAGCACCGAGCCGCCGCCCGCCGCGACGGTGTGGATGGCGAGCATCGGCGCCCGCAGCCGCACTCCGGCGACCTGAGTGGTCACCACCCGCTCGTACTCGCCCGCGAAGTGCGACACGTCCGTGGACGTGCCACCCATGTCGAAGCCGATCACCCGCTGGTGGCCGGCCAGTTCGGACATCCGCACCATGCCGACGATGCCGCCGGCCGGGCCGGAGAGGATCGCGTCCTTGCCCCGGAAGTGCCCGGCCTCCGCCAGCCCGCCGTTGGACTGCATGAACATCAGCCGGACACCGGCCAGTTCGTCCGCCACCTGCCGAACGTAGCGGCGCAGGCCGGGGTTGAGGTAGGCGTCGACGACGGCGGTGTCCCCGCGCGGCACCAGCTTCATCAGCGGGCTCGCCTCGCTCGACAGCGACACCTGGTCGAAGCCGAGTCGCTCGGCGAGGCACCCGATCGCGCGCTCGTGGGCGGGATGCAGGTAGCTGTGCAGACAGACCACGGCGGCGGAGCGGATTCCGGCGTCCAGGCAGTCGCGCAGGTCCTCGGCGAGCCGATCGAGGTCGGGCGGGCGCAGCACCTCGCCGTCGGCGGCGATCCGTTCGTCCACCTCGACCACCCGGGCGTACAGCGGTTCGGGCAGGGTGATCCCGCGGGCGAAGATCTGCGGCCGGTTCTGGTAGCCGATCCGCAGCGCGTCCGCGAAGCCGCGGGTGATGCACAGCGCGGTCGGCTCGCCGGTGCGCTCCAGCAGGGCGTTGGTGGCCACCGTGGTCCCCATCCGGACGGACTCGATGTCCGCTCCCGGGGGGAGCAGGGCCCGGATCCCGGCGACGGCGGGGTCCTGGTAGCGGGCCGGGTCGTGCGAGAGCAGCTTGTGGGTCAGCAGGCGGCCGTCCGGGGCCAACGCGACCACATCGGTGAAGGTGCCGCCCCGGTCCACCCAGAACTGCCAGCCCCTGGAGGCCATGACCGGCTCCCTCCGCCGTGCCGGGTGTCGTCGCCCGGTGCGCGAGTAGCCCCGTGCACGAGTATCCGGCCGAGCGAGGACGACGGCCAAACGGGACATACTGGGCGTGCGGGCCGACCGGGGGGCAACGGAGGCAGCGATGACGACCACGACGGTAGGCGTGCTCCGCGAGACCGCACCCGGCGAGCCCCGGGTGGCCCTGGTGCCCGAGCTGGTGCCGGCCGCCGTCCGCCTCGGCGCGACCGTCCTGGTCGAGCCCGGCGCCGGCGCCCTCGCCGGTCACCACGACGGCGACTACCTGCGGGCGGGCGCCGCCGTGGCCGGACGGGCCGAACTGATCCGCCGCGCGGACGTCCTGCTCGGCATCCACCCGCCGACCGTCGACCCGGTGCGCGACCTGCGCCCCGGCCGGATACTGGCCGCGCTGGTGCGCCCGCACCGTATCCCGTACCTGGTCCGGCAGTGGGCCGACCGCGGGGTGACGGCGATCGGCCTCGACCTGGCACCGGACCTGCCCGCCGCCTACCCGCTCGACGCCGGGGCCTCCCAGGGCCGGGCGGCCGGCTACCGGGCGGTCCTGCTGGCCGCCACCCGGCTGGACCGCTGCCTGCCGCCCTGGGGCACCACGGACGGGCTGTTCGAACCGGTCCGGGTGCTGGTGGTCGGCGCGGGCCACGCAGGGCTGCAGGCGATCGACACGGCCCACCGCCTGGGCGCGCCCGTCCGAGCGGTCGAACCGCGCCACCGCGAGCGAGCGGCGGTCGCCGCCCTGGGCGCCGAACTGCTGGACCTGCCCGGACTCCACCCGGTGGCGGACGACCGGGACCTGTGGGACGCGCTCGACCACGAACGCCCGGCCTGGGTGGCCGGCCTCGCCGAGGCCGTCGCCCACCACGACGTGGTCGTCACGGCCCTCGACCTGCCCGGCCGGACGCCCCCGGTGCTGCTCCACACGGCGACGGTGGCACGGATGCGGGCAGGCTCGGTCCTCGTGGACCTGGCGGCCGGCCCGGAGGGCGGCACCATCGAGGGCGTCCGGTCGGACACCACCACGCTGGTCGGCGACGGGGTGACGGTCATCGGCGCCGGAGAGCTCGCCGCCCAGGTGCCCGCGACCGCCTCGCTCGCGTACGGCCACAACGCGCTCGCACTGCTCGACCGCCTGCTACGGGGCGGGGAGCCCGCGGCCGACCCGGTGCTCGGGCCGATGCTGGTGACCGACCGGGGCATGGTGCGGCACGAGCCCACTCGGCGGTTCCTGCAGGACGTGACCGCCGTCGCCGGGCTGCCGTAACGCCTCAGACCGTGGCGTGCGCGAACAGCCCGGCGTGTCGGGCGATCGCCCCCGTGTGGTCGGCGCACCGTCGGTAGCAGCAGGACAGCAGCACCAGGTCGGTGATGTCGACCGGGTCCGCGGCCTCTTCGCCCTGGCCCTGTGGACGATCGCCGGAGCCGTCGCCCACGCCTGGTGGTGGCTCGCCGGCCCGGAGTGCGGCGTCCCGGGCCCGGGAGGGATGTACTGCCGGTACACCTCTCGCTGGTGACTCGCTGCACGACCCGGGAGCGGGTTCTCTGGATGACGTGGCGCTCTTCGTCCGGCCGTGAAGACGGCAGGACGCGCAGCGCGCACCCGACCCGCACTCGGCGGCGGCCGGTACGCCCCGTACGACCGCGCGCCCCGGCACGCGAAGGAATCCCCTCATGCGCGGAACAGTGATCCATGCCCCCGGCGACGTCCGTTTCGAGACCCTGGACGACCCGACGATCCTCCATCCGACCGACGCGATCATCCGCACCGCCGTCACCTGCGTCTGCGGATCGGACCTGTGGCCGTATCGCGGTCTGGAGCCGATCGGCGACCCGCATCCGATGGGGCACGAGTACGTCGGCTTCGTGGAGGAGGTCGGCAGCGAGGTCACCGGCCTGCGCGCCGGCCAGTTCGTCGTCGGCTCGTTCGCCACCTCGGACAACACCTGCCCGAACTGCCGGAACGGGTTCCCGTCGAACTGCGTGCACCGCGAGTTCATGAGCACCTGCCAGGCCGACTACGTGCGCATTCCCAACGCCCAGGGCACTCTGGTCGCCACCGATGAGGTGCCCGGTGAGGAGTTCTGGCCGGGCCTGCTGGCCGTCTCCGACGTGATGGGCACCGGCTGGTGGGCCGCGGACGCCGCCGAGGTGAGGCCCGGCTCGACCGCCGTGGTGGTCGGCGACGGTGCGGTGGGCCTGTGCGGGATGATCGCCGCCAAGGCGATGGGCGCTGAGCGGATCATCGCGATGAGCCGCCACGAATCCCGGCAGAAGCTGGCCCGGGAATTCGGCGCGACCGACCTCGTCACCGAGCGCGGCGAGGAAGGAGCAGCCCGGATCAAGGAGCTGACCGGCGGGATCGGCGCCGACAGCGTGCTGGAGTGCGTGGGCACCGCCGAATCCATGCAGCAGGCCCTGCGCTCCGCCCGTCCCGGCGGCAGCGTCGGCTTCGTCGGCGTCCCGCACGGGGTCTGCGTCGACGGGCAGGAGCTGTTCTTCTCCCACGTCGGCCTGCGCGGCGGACCCGCCCCCGTCCGCCGCTACCTGCCCGACCTGATCGACCACGTCCTGACCGGCCGGATCGACCCGGGCAAGGTCTTCGACCTCACCCTGCCCTTGGAGCGGGTCGCCGAGGGATACCGGGCGATGGACGAGCGCCGCGCCATCAAGGCCCTCCTCAAGCCCTGACCTACGGCCGCCTCGATACGGCTAGGCAATCGTCATGAAGCCGCCGTGTCGCCATCTCCCTTGGGCTAGAGTCAAGTTGAAGTCGCCGGACGCTCGTCGACGTGAGCGCCGGTGTCCTTGCTCGCTCGGTGAATGGTCCCTGTGGCCTCTCTTGAGGCCTCCGGACAAGGAGAGTTGATGCGCAGGAAGTTCTCTGCCGCCCTCGCAGCGGTGGTCCTGTCGACCGCTGCGTTGTCCGCGGCCGTCGGTCCGGCGTCGGCCGCCGTCGCGAGGCCGGCGAACACGTCCGGCCCGTTCCGGGTCCACTCGTACTCGGGCACTGTCGGCGCGACACCCAGCGCGTGGGCGGGTTCAAGCGCGCAGATCTGCTTCAACATCTGGGGCAACCACCTGACCGACGGCTACTACGTGCTGTTCGTGTCGGACTCGGGCACCCAGTGGACGGCTCACTACTACGGGCCGAAGAACAAGACGTGCAGTCCGTGGAAGTACTTCGGCGGCAACTTCCGTGCGCGGATCCTCCCGCACGGGAACGCCAGCGTCTATGCCGACATCTGGCTGTACTACAACTGAGTCGAGTGGCGGCGCTGAGGAAAGCGGCCGACCCCCGGGGAGCGGAACGCCCAGGGGAGAGCTTCGTCGCGAAGCTCCGCCCCTGGGCTCTTCCTGGCGCGTCAACGTCATTGAGTATTTTCCAGCCTGAAGTCGCTGGTCAGCGGGCTGGCGTGGCGTCGGCAAGGGAGGCTCGTGCCGGCTGAGTGCGTGATCACGGCGCGGTGAGACTTCCCGGTACTCGTGGCCGGGCAGCGGGCCGACCCGTCGGCGCTCTCTTATTCTTCCCGTATGACGAGCCCTCAGCACGATCCCGAGCGGGACGGCGCCATGGCCCGCAGCGCCATCGACGCATACCTCACCAACCGCACGCGGTACTGGGAGCGGGCCGCTCAACAGACGCAGGCGGCCGAAGCCCAGGCCGCATACCGGGCCGCGCGCAACCGGCTCGTCCGGTGGAAAAACGAAGGCGTCGTCGACGACTGGGTCGCGAGTGCCGTCGTCGAGGCCGCCGAGCAGGACGCCGCCCGAATCGGTCGCGAGGCCGCCGCCGCGAGGACCGGTCCAGCCCTGCACGCAACCGCCATCCGCCACGCGGAGGCGATCCGGCGCTGGCTCTGCACCCAAGGCCACAGGCTTGCCGACAACGCGCCAGAGAAGGCATAGCCGCACATATCTGGACACTCTTCAGAGGGCTACCAGGAAGCCCCGACAGGCATTCGCCTCCTCCCGGGCCGGGGCCATCGTGGCCCGGTCGATCTCGACCATCAGCCTCGGCACCCCGATCTCCGAGGCCTGCCACACCGCATCCGGACGCACCTTCCGCTCCCCACCCGACAAGGCGAACTCGGTCTCCGTCGACCACGACGCCACCGCCCCGATCCCGCCCAGCGCGTCCGGCGCGGTGCCGCCCGGAAGTGATCCAGAACCTTGTTCTTCACCAGTCGCCGACAGCTTCGGTGGCAGGATCATCCCCGCGCGAGCGGCGAGCAGCGGAGGCCCTTGCCGCTGTCCCCCGTCTGGAGCCGCTGCCCAGGGAGGGTCCTCTCTCAGTCTCAGGCGCCCATGTGCTTCACGCGGACAACCCCGTGGACCGGCGGTGGTGGGGAGGCCCACCGAGGGGCAGCCACCGTCTGCGGTGGGCCGCCCGTCAGCGGTGAACAGCGGTCCGTCATCCGTACGAGTGGGCGCGGTGGTGATCACCACAGGTCCCGGCGGTCGGACCGGCACGATGAGGCGCATGGACCGATTCATGACCAGGCGGGCCACTGCGGCCGCACTGGCCGCCGGTGCGGCCGCCGCCGGTCTGCCCGACACCGCTTCCGGCGCCGTCCAGCCGCAGAACCGCCGTGTCGCCGCCCTGGCCACCCTGGTCAAGCTCCGTCTGGCGCACGGGTGGAACCGGGCCCGCGACGGCACGCCGGTCAGCTGGCGGCCGGAGGTCGAGGAGCTCAGGTACGTGGGCGCCCACGACATCCGGCTGGCGGCCGGGTACGACTTCCACCTCGCCGCGCAGCGGATCGCCGAGCTTGATGGCCGTGGTGAGGGCGGCGGCCGGCTGCTGGGCATCGAGGACGCGTTCAACCCGCGGACCGTCGAGCGGGCCGACCAGGTCCTCGCCGAGGTCACCGCCACCGCCACCCTCGCCCCGACCCACGCGCAGATGTTCAAGGTCGCTCGCTTCGCAACTGGTGGCCCGCCGCGCCGTCGTCTTCGGCGGCTACGACCTCCGGATGCCCGTCCGCTGCCCACCCGACCCGCACGCCCCGGGCGAACCCGTGTCCACCGGCACGGCCTCGCCCGCCGTCCCACCAGCAACGGAGGCCCGTGGACGAGCCCTTCGCCATTGCCGTTCGCGCCCGCGCCCGCGGTCGGGGAAGGCCCAGGGCGGACGCGCCCCCGTCATTCGTCCTGGACCGCGTGACTGTGCGCCGCGCCGGGCGACTGCTGCTGGACGGCCTCTCGGCGCAGATCCCCGGCGCCGCGTGCACGGCGCTGGTCGGGCCGTCGGGAGCGGGCAAGTCGACGCTGCTGCGGTTGCTGAACCGGCTGGCTGAGCCGACGTCGGGTGTCGTCCGTTTCCGGGACAGGCCGCTGCCGCAGCTCGACGTGTTGGAGCTGCGCCGCCGGGTCGGGCTGGTCGGCCAGCAGCCAGTGCTGCTCACCGACCGTGTCGTTGACGACCTGCGGGTGGGCCGCCCGGACCTCGAAGAGGACCAGGCGACCGTGCTGCTGGAGCGGATCGGCCTGCCGGCCGGGATGCTGGAGCGGGCCACGGCCGGGCTGTCCGGTGGCGAGGCCCAACGGGTCTGCCTGGCACGCGCGCTGGCCGTCGGTCCGGAGGTGCTGCTGCTCGACGAGCCGACCTCGGCGCTGGACGCGGAGAGTGCGCAGGCGGTGGAGCACACGATCAAGGACCTGGTCGCGGACGGGCTCGCGGTGGTGCTGGTCAGCCACAACGCGCCGCAGGCGCGCCGGGTCGCCGACCACGTCCTGGTCCTGCGCGGCGGACGTCTGGTCGCCTCGGGGCCGGCGGACCGTGTCGACTACCTCCGGAAGGGCACGTGAACACGGCCGTACCGACCTGGGCCGGGGTCGCCGCCTCCGTCGCCCTGGTGCTGCCGGCGATCGCGGTGGCGTGGCGCCGACGACTGCACCTGGCCCGGGACATCGCCGTTGCCGCCGCCCGCGCCGGCGTCCAACTCGCCGCCGTCGGCGCGATCCTGGTCTTCGTCTTCCAGCACACCGGCGTGGCCGGAGCCGCCGGCTGGCTCGCGCTCATGGTGATCACGGCCGGGCGCGTCTGCGCGGGCCGCTCCGCCGGGATGCCCCACGCGCTGCCGATCGCCACCACCGCGGCCGCTGTCGGCTCCGCCGCGACCCTCGGCGTGCTGCTCGCCCTCGGGGTCATCGCCCCCCAGGCCCGGGTGGTGATCCCCGTCGGTGGCATGGTGGTCTCCGGCGCGATGCAGGCCACCACCCTCGTCCTGGTGCGTCTTCGCGACGAGGCCCGCACCGCGCGCCCCGCCATCGAGGCCCGCCTCGCCCTGGGCCTGCCCGCCGTCGACGCCTTCGCGCCCCACCTCCGCTCGACCCTGCGCACGGCGCTGATCCCCGCGGTCGACTCCACCAGGACCGTCGGGCTGATCAGCCTGCCCGGTGCGATGACCGGCCTGATCCTGGCCGGCGTCGACCCGCTCACCGCGATCCGCTACCAGATCGTCGTGATGTACATGATGCTCTCCGCTGCTGCCCTGGCCGCCCTCACCGCCGCCCGCCTGGCCGAGCGCGCCCTGTTCGACGACGTCCACCGGCTACGGCCGCTCACCGCCGGGACCCGACGATGACACCCCGTTCGTCCCCGCCTTGGTCGGGCTTCTGCCCACCCCCTCCGCAGGGCCGGTGCCTCACCGGCGTTCCGGATCGCCGACAGTGAGGGGTTCTGACTGTTTGCCGTCCACGCCGGTCGGCACTTCCCCGGCGATCAACACCCGGTGCATGATCCGCGGGAAGTCGAGGTGCGCGGCGTCACGAGGGGCCATGTGAACAGTGGTTCGGTTGTCCCAGAAGGCGACGCTGCCCGGCTCCCAGCGAAACCGGACCGTGTATTCGGGGCGGACCGCCTGCTCCAGCAGCATCTCCAGGACCGCCCGGCTCTCCGGGCGGGAGAGGCCGATGATCTGCTCGGCGTAGAAGCCGTTGACGAACAGTACGCGTTCGCCGGTTTCCGGGATGACGCGTACCAACGGGTGGGCCGTGGCCATCTGATGACCGAGCAGGTGCTCGACGTACGCGTCATGGCCGGGCCGCGGCTGGTAGCCGACTCCGAGTCGGTGTTCGGCCCGCAGTCCGTCCACGAAGTCGCGCACGGGCGCCGACAGTCCCGCGTAGGCCGCTGCGAGGTTGGCCCAGGTGGTGTCACCGCCGTAAGGCGGCACGGTCTCGGCCCGCAGGATCGTCGCGGCCGGCGGGTCGATGTGGTTGCTCCAGTCGGAGTGCCAAGGGTGCAGCAGGCTGTCGTTGCGCCGGTGAAGCCACTCCGCCCGGTCCATGCCGTACCGTCCGGACAGTTCCAGTCGATCGGCCGTCGTCTCGATCTCCGGCACGTCCGGCGGGGATGCGCTGCCGCGTCGCGGCCAGACGATCGGCCGCCCGAAGCGTCGGGCGAGTGCCACGTGCCCGGCGTGGTCCAGTCGCTGTCCCCGGAAGAAGACGACCTTCCACCGCAGCAGCGCCGCCCTGATCGCCGCGATCACAGCGTCATCGAGATCGTCCGCCAGGTCGACGCCGGTGATCTCCGCTCCAATGTGTCCCGCGACCGGGTTCACCTCAACCCCGCTGGCACGATCAGCTTCTCCTACCACCGCAGCCCCACTGTCCTCATCCGATCGTCTCGGGCCCTCCCACGCTGCCCCGGCAGGCAAGGTTCCCGGCCCGGGACCCTTCGAATCCCCGCCGCGCGGGCCGGGCGCGGCGCAGGCGGTCCACTGGGGAAGACCCCGAGTGGCGGCCAGTGGGTTGGGGACGGGCGTGAACCGGGGCTCGGTGCCGTCCGCGTCGAGCCAGCGGGAGAGCAGGTTGGCCTTGCCCGGCACCGTGGCCGCGGCCAGCAGCACCGCCGCCTCCGGGAGGCCGAGCTCCTTCTCGCACCGCTCGAACTCCTGCCGCGCGGCCGGCCACAGCGCGCCCGCCACCCGGGGAAAGCGGTGCGCGAGGGTGTTGGCGATCTCGCCGAGGTTGTTGACGACGAGGCAGTACACCAGGCGCCGCCAGGCCGCCTCGCGAGGCGTCTCGGGAACGACTTTGGCTCCCTCGGCATCACGGAAGACGGCCTGGACGGGATCGCCGTCCGCGTCCACGGCGATCAAGGTGTTCTGCAGGTGGCACTCGACCGCCACACCGTGGCACGCGTACGCCTCCAGCACCGGCGGGACCAGGTGGCCCAGGTAGGCCTCCCACCAGCGCAGCGGGTCGGCGACGCGATCAAGCGGATTGCCGTCGAAGCCTTCGGTGAGCGCGGCGGTCAGTACCGCGGTGGCGCCCGGCGCCAGGTGCTCGTCCAGGCCGTCGCGGACCAGGACCGGGAGGGTCTCCTCGAGGCCGCGAACCGTACGGTATCCCGGTTCACCCAACCAGGCCGCCCGGCCGCCCACGGCCGCGAAGGCGGCAGCGACCAGCGGGTCGGTACGGCGCCCCTGGCGGAGCTCGTGCCGCCGCATCCGCCGGACGTCGTTGGTGATCTGCACTTCCAGGCTGAACTTGAGGAACAGATCGGCCGATCCGGGGCGCTCGGGGCTTCCCGGGACGTGGACCGTGCGCACCGAGGACGTCGCCCGGGCCTGCCAGGGGGTGCTGCCGAGCCGAACGAGCCGCCCCTCGGCGAAGGCGGTGCGCACGGCCGGCAGGTGGTGGGTGAGGGCGAACTGCCAGGGGTGGACGGGCAGCAGGCGGTAGCCGGGCGGCGCCTGGCCCAGCGAGTCGAGGGCGCGGGTGCAGCCTTCGTCGATCACCGCGTCGGCACGGACGCCGAGCAGCACGAGCGGGAATCGCGCGTACGCCTCCGGGGCGTAGCGCAGCCAGGCGGCGGGCGGGCCGCCACCGCTGCGGGCCTTGGGGGCCGGGTGGCAGGGGTGTCCCATGACGAGCGCCTGCTCGGAGCGCAGCCACGGGTCCTCGGGTGGGGTGGCGCGGGCGCGTGCTTCGAGGATCGCCCCCAGGGCCGCGCGACTGGCCGTCGCCTCGGCGACCAGGGCGGGGTTGGAGCGCCCGGTGGCGGCACGCATCTCCCGGGCGGCGACCTCGACGAGGTCGGCGTGGTGCAGGGCGTGCCAGGTCGCACCGGTCCACAGTTCGGGCGAGGAGGGCCGGTGGCCGGTGCGCACGCGGAGCAGGCGGCCAGTGGCACTCAGGCGGTGGACGGTGTGACCGGTGGACGTGCGCACCGACGGTTCGACCGCTTCGCGCAGGAGGCAGTTGAGCAGCGGGGCAACGGACAGCGCGTCAGCTTTCCGGGCGAAGTCATCCATCAGCCACCAATATCATCCGACGGCCGTCATCATGTCTGGAACGGCCAGCTGGTGATCGGAGGTCATATGCCGGACAGTGCCGCTGAACGGAAGCTGGCAGAGCAGCTGGGCGACATCCGCCCTGAGCTGGTCGATGCCTATCTCGCCGCTCTGCCCGAGGCCCGGTCCGCGGTGCTGGCACGGCTGTGGCGGGGGTTCGTCCACGAGCCGCTGCCCTGGATCGTGGGACGCGTTTCCGGGCGGGACGGTATCAGCTTGCGACTTGCGGACGGGCGGCTGCTGCACGGCCCGCCGTCGGACCCATGGGCCACCGGGACGGCGGTCGCCCGCGTGGAGTTGGACGGCCGCCCGTTCGACCATCCGGCCCACCTGCTCACGGCCCTGGCCGTACCCGGTGGCGGGCGTTTCGCCGGCGAGCTCGATCACAGCGTCGCCTCGATGGCGCTCTCCCGCACCGCCCCGCACCCCGCCGGGCCGCCCGCGACGCCGTGGGAGTGGGAGCAGCGGTCACCGGACGGGCACCCCTACCACCCCGCCTGCCGGTCCCGTCCGGGCTTCTCGGCCGCCGAACAGCTCGCGTACGCACCGGAGCACCGGCCGGTGGTGGGTCTGCGGCTCGCACCGGTGGCCGACGCCATGGTGCGCGGCCCGTGGCCGGCGGACCTGCGCGACGGCCGGTTCGTGCTGATCCCGGTGCACCCCTGGCAGGCGGAGCACGCCCTGACCGGACGACCCACGCGGCCCGGCCCGAACGCCCGTCCGCTGCTGTCCCTGCGAACGCTCGACCTCGGCGGGAGCATCCACGTGAAGACCGCGCTGAGCGTCCAACTCACCTCCGCGGTACGCGACATCTCGGCCTACTCGGTGGAGCACGCGCTGACCACCTCCGAGATCGTGGAGCGGGCCGCGGAGCACCTCGGAGGCCGACTGCACATCGCGCGGATCCTGGCAGCGGCAGGAGACGGCACGCCGGATCTGGCCGCGATGCTGCGTCAGTCCCCGTACGCGTACGCGGGGCCGGGAGAGCAGGTAGTGCCGGTGGCGCAGCTACCCGCATGCTTCGCAGCGCTTTCGGCCGACGAACGACGCGACCGGATCGCCGAGTTCGCGCGCCTGGCCGTGGGGGTCTGCCTGGACCTGCTCGACCTGGGCGTGGCCCTGGAAGCGCACGGGCAGAACCTGCTCGCCGTCCTCGACCGGCAGGGCCGAGCCCGGCGACTGGTCTACCGTGACCTCGCCGACATCCGGATCAGCCCAACCCGTCTGGCCCGCCACGGACTCCGGCCGCCGATGACCGGTCGGCTCCTGGACGACGATCCCACCACCCTGCGCCGCAAGGTCTTCGGCTGCCTGCTCACCGGAGCGCTGGGCCCACTGGCCGGAGACGCACCAGGCCTCGGCGCGATCCTGGCAGCCGCCAGCCGAGGCCTCCCGGCGACCCCCGACCTGCAAGCCCTCGTGAAGGACCCGCTGCCGGTCAAGGCCCTCACCTCGATGCGGCTCGCTCCCGAAGGCGACCACTGGGCACAGCTGCCCAACCCGGCCCTGCTCTGCTGAGCCCGCAGCGGTGTCCCCGCCGAGGATGCCGGAACCGCGCCGGGGTGGTAGCTCTTACTTCCCGGGGACGGTCTGATTCAGGCCAGTGAATGACATGTTCACGACAGTAGAGTGATCTCCTCGTAACTGTACGTGCCAAGAGCGTCATGCTGTTCCTACGGAGACGACCCCGGCCGCCGGGGCGCACCGGCGGCCCCTCGCCGCACCGGCGCCGACGCCCCCCGACCGGTGGTTGCCGTTCCATCCGATGAGCAAGTGACGCACCGTCCGCCCTGATCGAGGTGGACATGGAGCCACTGCGGACCTCACCTTCCTGACCAGAAAAGGGGATTGGCTGATGCTGCCCGCCATGTCACAGCACGACCGGGAAAGCTTCCTCGCCGACCGGCGAATCGGAGTCCTGAGCGTCGCGGATCCCAGAGAAGGCGACCGCGCGCCGCTGAGCGTGCCGGTCTGGTACGGCTACGAGCCCGGAGGCGAGATCCTCGTCCAGACGGGGCGCGAGACGGTGAAAGGACGGCTGCTGCGCGCCGCGGGCCGCTTCAGCCTCTGCGTGCAGGACGAGCGGCGGCCTTACCGGTACGTGAGCGTCGAGGGGCCCGTCGTCGCGGTCGAGGACCCGGTGCCGCCGGCCGTCCGTGACGCGCTGGCCCACCGCTACCTGGACCCGGACGAGGCCCGCGGCTACCTCGACGCCACCGCCGAGCAGCTCAAGGACGACATCCTGTTCCGCCTGCGCCCCCAGCGCTGGCGGACCGCCGACTTCGCGGCCTTCGCGGCCGACTTCACCGAGCCCGCCGATCCGCCCGCCGACAGCGCGGACTGACCCGGCCCACTGTCGGCACCGGCACGGCACCTCAGCCACAGTCGCAGCCGACGAAGCCGACTTCTTGAGAAGGACCAATGACCGATACCGATGTTTCGTCACGCCTGATCCGCATCCCGGCCGCCCGTCCCGCGGCAGGCGCCTCCTTCCCCGACTACCCGCAGGACCTCACCCTTCCGGAGCTCTTCGCCCGGCAGGCGGCCGCGCACCCGCACGCACCGGCGGCCCGGTACCGCGACCGCACCCTCAGCTACGGCCGACTCGACGCCGGATCGACCGCCCTGGCGGCCCGACTGCTCGCCGCCGGCATCGCACCGGGCGAACCGGTGGGCGTGTGCGGCAGCCGCTCCCCGGAGGCGCTGATCGCGCTGCTGGGCATCCTCAAGGCCGGCTGCGCGTACGTGCCGCTCGACGACGACCTGCCCCCGGCCCGCCTGCGGGCCATGGCCGAGGACGCCGGGCTGCGCGCCGCCGTCACCCTGCCCGGCGCCGTACGCCGGGTCCGCGGGCTGCGGGTGAGCGTCCCGGCCGTGGTCGACGGGGAGGCCACACCGGGGCCCCTCCCGATCGCGGGCGCCCTATCCGCACCCACCGACTGCGCGTACGTCGCCTTCACCTCCGGCACGACCGGCCGCCCCAAGCCCGTGGCGATCCCGCACCGGGGCGTCGTCCGCCTCGTCCTGTCCGACCGCGAACTGCCCCCGCCCGGGCCCGGCGACCGGATCCTGCACGGCTACGGCCTGTCCTCGGACGCCTCGACGATCGAGATCTGGGGCGCCCTGCTCACCGGCGCCTGCCTGGTGATCGCGGACCGCGAGGAACTCCTCTCGCCGACCGCCCTGGAGGACCTCCTCCACGCCCAGGGCGTCACCGTCGCCTACCTGACCACGAGCGTCTTCCACCTCCTCGCCCGGACCCGCCCGCACGCGATGGCCGGCCTGCGATTGGTCTCGGCCGGCGGCGAGGCGATGGACCCGCGGCTCGCGAACGCGGTCCTCGCGGCCTGCCCCGCCACCACCGTGGTCAATTTCTACGGCCCGACCGAGAACTCGGTCGTCTCCACCGCCCACCGCGTGCGCCCGCTGCCCGAGGACGCCGCGCACGTCCCCATCGGCCGCCCGTTCGGCGCCACCACCTGCCACGTCCTGCGCGCCGACGGCACACCCGCGGCGCCCGGCGAGGAGGGCGAGCTGTACGTCGGCGGGGACGGACTGGCCCTCGGCTACCCGGGCGACGAGCAGTTGACCGCGGAGCGGTTCGTCCACCTGCCGCAGGTCGAACCCGGCGGACGCCTCTACCGCACCGGCGACCGGGCCCGCTGGAGCGCCGACGGTCTGCTGGAGTACCGCGGCCGGGCGGACCGCCAGGTGAAGCTGCGCGGCGCGCGCATCGAGCTCGATGAGGTGGAGTCGCGTCTGCGCGCCCACCCGGCCGTGGCCGAGGCCGTCGTCGAGGCCGACGACGGCGCGCTGACCGCCTACATCACCGCCGCCGCCCCCGGCGGTGACCTGCCCCTGCCCGAGCTGCGCGGCTACTGCGCCCAGTGGCTGCCCCCGCAGGCCGTCCCCTCGCTGGTCGCCCTCGACCACTTCCCGGTGACCAGCGGCGGCAAGGTCGACCGCAAACGGCTGCGCGCCGCCGCCCATCCCGCCACCGCTGGTCCTGCCACCGCTGGTCCTGCCACCGCTGGTCCCGCTGACGAGACGCCGCCCGAGCACCCGGGCGAAGGGCTGACCGCCCTCCTCGCCGGGATCTGGCAGCAGGTGCTGCGCACCAGGCCCGCCCCCGAGGACGACTTCTTCCACCTCGGCGGCGACTCCCTGCTCGCCTCCGAGACCGTCACCCGCACCCTCGCCGCCCTCGGCCTCGACGCCGCGCTCAGCTCCGCCCTCATCAGGGCCCTGCTCACCGCGCCCACGCTCAAGAGCTTCACCGACGCCGTCCGCGCCGCCCGCGAAGGTTCCCCGACCGGCGCCGACGAATCCACCGTCGACTTCACCCGCGAAACCGAACTCGGCTTCCGCCTCCCGCCCGCCCAGGGCCCCGCGCCCTGCCCCCGGGACCCGAAGGACGTCCTGCTCACCGGCGCCTCCGGCTTCGTCGGCGCCTTCCTCCTGGCCGCCCTGCTGCGCCGCACCGCCGCCCGCGTCCACTGCCCCGTCCGCGCCGCGAGCCCCGCCCACGCCGAACAGCGCGTGCGCACCGCCCTCGCCCGCTACGGCCTGCACCTCGACGAGGCCGACTGGCAGCGCGTGACGTGCTTCCCCGCCGATCTCTCCGAGCCCGCCCTCGGACTGCAGGCCGACCACCGTGGTGAACTCGCCGACCGCCTCGACCTGATCGTGCACAACGGCGCCCAGGTCAACTTCCTCTACCCCTACGAACAACTGCGCGCCCCCAACGTGGACGGCACCCGGGAGATCATCCGCCTCGCCGCGTCCCGCCGCGTCCCGGTCCACTTCCTGTCGACCGTCGCCGTCGTCGCCGGCTCCGGCGCCGCCGGGGTGCGCGAGGTCGCCGAGGACGCCCCACTGGCCCACGCCGACGGACTCACCATGGGCTACGCCGAGAGCAAGTGGGTCGCCGAGGGAGTGCTGCGCCAGGCGGCGGCGCAGGGACTGCCGGTGGCCGTCCACCGCCCCTACGAGGTGACGGGCGACCAGGTGAGCGGCGTGAGCAATACCGAGACCGCCATCTGCTCCCTCTTCAGGACGATCGCCGAGACCGGGCTGGCCCCCGACATCGCCCTGCCGATGGACTTCGTCCCGGTCGACCACCTCGCCGAGGCGGTGGTCCACATCGCCACCCGCCAGGACGCCGACGGCCGCACCTACCACCTCACCAACCCCCGACCCGCGATGCTGGCGGACGTCATCGAGCGGATGCGCGCGGCCGGCTGCGCGGTCCGCACGCTGCCCTACCAGCAGTGGGTCGGCGAGCTGGTCCGGCACGTCGCCGCCAACCCCACCAGCGCCACCGCCCCCTTCGTGTCGCTGTGCGTGGACCGCAGCCGCACCGCCGACATATCCGTCAAGGAGCTGTACTTCGAGGGCACCTTCCCGGTGCTCGGCCGGCACAACGCCGAGACCGCCCTGGCGGGCAGCGGACTCCACTGTCCGCCGGTCGACGCCGCCCTGCTGGACCGCTACCTGGAGTACTTCTTCACCTCCGGCTACCTGCAGCGCCCCGCCACCACCCAGGAGGGCATCCGATGACCGACACCGCCATCCCCGCCCCCATCCCCGTACCCGAGGTGACGCCCGGCACCGCCGGACCGCCGTGCGCCTACGCCCGGCTGCGCGCCGAACAGCCCGTCGCCAAGGCGCAGTTGCCCAACGGCGAGACCGCCTGGCTGCTCAGCCGCTACGAGGACGCCCGCGCCGCCTTCGCCGACCCGAGGCTCGTCCGGCCCCTGCTGTCCGCCTGGCCGCCCGTCGAGGGCGACGACGCACCGCCGCCGTGCCTGCCGACCTTCCTGGAGATGACGGGCGATCACCACGAGCGCGTACGCCGCGCCGTCCTGCCGCTGTTCGGCCGCGGACGCCTGGAGTTCATACGGCCCCGCATCCGCGCCATAGCGCAGGAGCTGATCGACACGATGACGGCCGCCGCACCCGACCGCACGGCCGACCTCGTGGCCGCCTACGTCGAACCGCTGCCGCTGCGCGTGCTGTGCGAGACCATCGGCCTCCCGCACGAGGACCGCGACCGCTACCTCCCGCACACCCTCACCCTGCTCAGCGCCGCCGGGCTGACCACGGACGAGATCCTCGCCGCCCTGTACGCCCTACAGGACTACGCCTCGCAGCTGATCGCCCGCAAGGAACAGGAAGACAAGGGACAGGAAGGCAAGGAACAGGAGGACGCGGACGAGGACTACATCCGCCTGCTCCTCGCCGAGAGCCGCCGCCCCGGCAGTGAGCTGACCAGGGACGACGTCGTCAGCTTCGTCGTCACCATGCTCATGGCCGGCTACAAGACCAACATGCAGCACACCGGCAACGCCCTGCTCACCCTCCTCACCCACCCCGACCAGCTCCGCCGGCTGCGGGACCAACCCTCCGGGATCCCCACCGCCGTGGACGAACTGCTGCGCCACGTCCCGCTGATGAACGCGATCAACATCCTCGTCGCCGAGGAGGACCTCACCCTCCATGGGCAACACATCCGGGCCGGTGACGCCGTCGTGCCGGTGCCCGCCTCCGCCAACCGCGACCCCGAGGCGTTCACCGACCCCGACCGCCTCGACCTGACCCGCACGCCCAACCCGCACATCGCCTTCGGCCACGGCCCGCACGCCTGCACCGGCGCGCACCTGACCCGCATGCAACTGGCCACCGTGATCCAGGTGTTGCTGGAGGAGCTGCCCGGCATCGAACTCGCCGAGCCCGCCGAGTCGCTGCCCTGGGACGAGACCACCCCGCTGCGCGCTCCCGCCCGCCTGCCGGTGCGCTGGTGACGACGGCATCCCCGCCCCACACCTCCGACTCCGCTCAGAAAGGACCGCGCCACGTGAGCGCACCCCAGGCTCCCGCCACCACCGACGGCGCCCCGGACGGCAGTTCCCTGCCCCGCTATCCGTTCAGCACCGACGGCGACCGCCTCGCCCCCGAACTGGACGAACTGCGCAGCCGCTGCCCCGTCGCCCGGGTCAGGACCAACTCCGGCGGCGAGGCGTGGCTGGTCACCGGCTACGACCTGGCCCGCGACGTCCTGCGCGACCGCGCCTTCGCCCGCTCCGTGCTCGGCGAGGACGACAGCCCCACCCAGGACGCCCCGATCCTGGCGCCCGAACTGATGGACGCCATGAACCACCTCCAGCGGGCCGGGCTGCGCGACGAGGTGCTCGCCGCGCTCGGCCGCAACCAGCCCGAACTGCCCGCCGACTGGGTCGCCGAGGTCACCGGGCAAGGCCTGGAACGGATGGTCGCCGAGGGCGCGCCGGGCGACCTTCAGCGGCACTTCGCCGAGTGGGTCGCCGCGCAGTGCCTGTGCCGGCTGCTCGGCCTGCCCTTCGAGGACCGTGAGTGGCTCGCCGAGCGCGCCGACAAGGACCTCACCATGGCGACGTACTCCGACGAGGAACTCGCCGTCAACTGGGAGGAGATCCGCGCCTACATGGCGGCCTTCATGGCCGCCCGCACCCCCGGGCGCCCGCGCGGCCTCGCCGATCGGCTCGCCGATCTGAACGCCCTCCACCAGGGGCTGGACGAACGGCAGTTGTCCAACATCGTCGCCGTGCTGTTCGTCAGCGGCTACGAGGACTTCGCGAGCTTCCTGGGCGTCGCCGCGGTCAACCTCCTCCAGCACCCCGAGGCGATGGCCACGCTGCGGGAGAGCCCCGAGGCGACACCCCGGCACGTGGAGGAACTGCTGCGGTGCAGCGTCGTCCTCGGCAACGCGATCCCGCGCTTCGTCACCCAGGACACCTCCCTGGGCGGTGCGCGGGTCAAGACCGGCGACCTGATCCTGCTCTCCCTGGACGCCGCCAACTTCGACCCCGACGCGTTCGCCGACGCCGAGCGGTTCGAGCCCGCCCGCTCGCCCAACCCCCATCTGCGCTTCGGTCACGGGCGCCACCACTGTCCCGGTGCCCACCTGGTGCGCCGGCAGTCCGACGTCGCCTTCCGGGTCCTCCTCCAGCGCTTCCCCGGCCTGCGCCTGGCCGTGCCGGCCGCCGAGGTCCCCTGGCACCCCAACCGGATGGCCATCACGGCGGCCGCCGTCCCGGTCACCTGGTGACCTGACCCGCGCCCTGGTTCGGGCAGTCCCACCGTCCGCCGGTGCCACGAGGCCTCCTCGCGGCACCGGCCGGCGCGGCACCGGGCTGGGGAGGTCCGCGTGGACCGGTTCGGCGCTTCCCTCGCGCAGGGAGGCGACGTGGCGCCGGAACCCGGGGGGTGGCGGGCATGGGGGCGATCGTCTTCAACATGACCACGGCCGCGTCGATGGTCATGACGGTCAACCGCGGGCCCGGCGTGGTCGGCCGGCACGAGCCCACCCGGCGGTTCCCGCAGGCCGTGACCGCCGTCGCCGGACCGCCGTAACGCCTCAGACCGTGGCGTGCGCGAACAGCCCCGCGTGGCGGGCGATCGCTCCCGCGTGGTCGGCGCACCACCGGTAGCAGCAGGACAGCAGCACCAGGTCGGCGATGTCGTCCGGGTCCGTGTGGTACTCGTGCAGCAGCAGTTCGTACAGCAGCCGCTGCCGCTGGCCGATCTCGTGCAGCTCGGTGAGCACGTCCGCCACCGCCTCGGGCGCCCCGGACTCCAGCACCTCGGCCGCCCGCGCGACCAGGTCCAGCGCCGCGTCGGCGATCCCGCGCAGCGGGGCCAGCAGCCGCTCGTCGAACGGCTCCCGCTCCTGGCGCGCCCAGGCCGCCTCCAGCAGCCGCTGCACCAGCTGCCCGAGAGCCTCCACCTCGCACCCGACATGGACGCCCACGACAGTCCCGGCCCGGCCGCCGAGTGTTCCGGCGGCGTCCTCCTCGATCCGGGACCGCAGGTCGGCGAGGGCCTTCTCCGCGGCCGGGATGCCGTCGCCGTCGCCGGCCGGACCGGTCAGTACGACCGTCGCGCCGCCGAGCGCGGTGTGCGCCAGCCGTACCAGGCAGGCCAGCTCGCCGATCAGCACGCGGTAGCCGCGGTCTGCGCCGTCAGTCATCGCGGTCACTTCCGTCCTCCGGCCCCTCGACCAGTGTCTCCCCGCCGACGCGGGCCGTCACGGCGCTCGAAGCGGCGCTGTCCCACTGCGCGGGCGACCGCCGGAAGCGGAGACCGCAGTGACAGGTGGGGCGACTGACAAGAGTCCTCAGAGCTCCTACGAGCCGCCGCGCACCCCCGCCGGGTCGACCGGCGGGGGCGAGTCCCAGCCCCGGTACGACGCGCTCACCGGGAGCGCGGGGCGGCGTGGCGCACCGCCGGTAGCCATCTCTTCTCATCGGTAGCGCGTAGCGACCGTGGCGGGCCGCGGCCGCCCCGTGACGGCGGGCGTGAGCGGCCGCCCGGTGTCGCCCGGGACCGGGGTCAGCCGAGCTCGTTCTTGTACACGACACCGCCCTTGACGATGAGCCGCAGGTTGCGTTCGGGCTCGGCGAGGACGGACAGGTCCGTGGTCGGGTCGCCGTCGACGACCAGGAGGTCGGCCCACGCGCCCGGCGCGATGACCCCGAGCGGCGCGGCGCGGTAGGGGTCGCGGCGGCCGGACAGGCGGAACAGCTCCGCGTTACCGGAGGTGGCCATCTTCAGGGCGCCGACCGGGCTGAGGTACCGGCCGAGCCGGACCAGCATCTCGGACTGCCGGTGGGCCTTCGCGGGGTCGAGCACCAGGTCGGTGCCGAACGCCAGCCGCACGCCGTGTTCGAGTGCCCAGCCGAAGGTGCGGGCGACGCCCTCACACACCTCGCGGTTCTTGCGGTCGCCGTCCGCGGAGGCGTAGTGGTGGTCGTCGACCTCGAACGGCTGGGTGCTCAGCCACACGTTCCGCTCCGCGAGGTAGCGGATGGTGTCCTCGTCGGTGAGGTGCCCGTGCTCGATGCAGCGCACCCCGGCCTCCACCGCGCGGCGCACTCCCTCCGAGGTGTAGACGTGCACGGTCACGTAGGTGCCCCAGTCGGAGGCCGCGGCGACCGCCGCCTCCAGTTCAGCCGTGGTGAACTGCAGCACGTCCAGCGGATCGAACTCCGAGGCGACCCCGCCGCCGGCCATCACCTTGATCTGGGTGGCGCCCTTCCTCAGCTGCTCGCGCACCGCCGCGAGCACCCGCTCCGGCCCGTCGGCCATCCGGGTGAACCCGATCTGCTCGGTGCGGGCCTGCGGCCCTCCCAGGACGGTCGGGACTTCGTGGACCGACCCGAAGTCGCCGTGGCCGGAGGTCTGGGAGACGGCCGCCTGGCTCGGGTAGATCCGCGGGCCCGGAAACAGTCCGCGGTCCAGGACCCGCCGCAGTGGCTCGGTGTCACCGGCCATGTCCCGCACGGTGGTGAAGCCCCGCATCAGCATGTCGCGGGCGGCGGCCAGGGCCTGGTAGTAGACGGTGCCGGTCGGTGCGAGCCGCAGGTCCGCCATGGTGCCGCCGATCGCGAACAGGTGGACGTGGGCATCGGTGAGCCCCGGCATGAGCGTGCCGCCTCCGCCGTCGAGCACCGTCGCCCCGTGGGTGTCGCGCGGGGACGGGTGGCCCGGTACCACCTCCGCGATCCTGTCCCGCTCGATACGGACGTGTCCCGGCACCGCCTCCTCGCCGATCCCGTCGAACACGCGCACGTTCGTCACCAGCAGCCCGGCACCCGGGTCGTCGACACCCATGCCGCCATCCTCGACCGGTCACGGGACCGGCACCAGACGGCACACCCGATCGGCGGCGGGCGGGTAGGGCGGGCGAGGCACGGGAGGTTTGGCGGGTCGGCGGGGGAATCTTGTATGGTTCCTGGCGAATCATCCAGAGGGGTGGAGGGACCGGCCCTACGAAGCCCCGGCAACTCCCCGGTCGACTCGGCGTTCGAAGTACGCGCCGTGCCGTCCGGGATCAGTGCCAACTCCGGCCTGTCGCCAACGTGGCGCGGGAAAGATGAGGAGACACGGTGCTCTCTGTGCTGTCCTTCGCCCGGGCGCTTCCCGCCCCGGCCCTTTCGCGTACCCGTCTCGTGCCCGGCGCAGGCAATCGGCCGACTTCTCCGGCCCGTCCTCGCTGACCGCCCCCCGCTCCCCGCGGGGAGCTCCCGTGAGCCGAACCCACCCGCCGCTCACGGGATCTGAGACTGGAGTACCCATCCATGGAGAACACGAGCGGCGTCGGCGTGCTCGACAAGATCACCTCGATCCTCGGCACCCTGGAGGCCGGGCCGACCACCCTGGCCGGACTGGTCGCCGCCACCGGCATGGCGCGGCCCACCGCGCACCGGCTCGCCGTCGCGCTGGAACACCACCGGCTGGTCGGCAGGGACATGCAGGGCCGGTTCGTCCTCGGCCCGCGGCTCACCGAGCTCTCGGCGGCGGCCGGTGAGGACCGGCTGCTGGCCGCCGCCGGTTCGGTGCTGACCCACCTGCGCGACGTCACCGGCGAGAGCGCCCAGCTCTACCGCCGCCAGGGCGAGGTCCGCATCTGCGTGGCCGCCGCCGAGCGGCTCTCCGGCCTGCGTGACACCGTCCCCGTCGGCGTCACCCTCCCGATGAAGGCGGGCTCCGGCGCGCAGATCCTGCTCGCCTGGGAGGAGCCCGAGCGGCTCCACCGCGGCCTCCAGGGCGCCCGCTTCACCGCCACCGCCCTCAGCGGGGTCCGGCGCCGCGGTTGGGCGCAGTCGATCGGCGAACGCGAGCCCGGGGTCGCCTCCGTCTCCGCGCCCGTCCGAGGCCCGTCCAACCGGGTGGTGGCCGCCGTCTCCGTCTCCGGCCCGGTCGAACGCCTCACCCGCCACCCCGGCCCGCACTACTTCCAGGCCGTCGTCGAGGCGGCCAACCGCCTCAGCGAAGCCCTGCGCCACTCCTGACCGGCTCGTCGCCCCCGGCGCCCGCCGCCCCGCTCAGGCCGCTCACGGGGACGTCCCGGGTCCTCAAAGTCCTTGGAAGGAAGCGGAATTCGCCAGGGCCGGACCCGGGGGGGCGACCGTCCCGCCGGGCGTCGATGACCCAGGGTCCCTGGGCGTACGCGGTGCGTTCTTGAGTGGTTGTGGGGTGAGGGCCCGGGCAGACGGGAAGAAGACGGAAAGGGGTCGGCTGTCGGATGCTGCTGTCGCGGAGGACACGATGCGCCGGGACGGACGGGTGGCGAACTCCCTGCTCGCGCTCCTGAGCCGGGACTGGACGGGAGTGCCGGTCGCGCTGGTGACGGCGGGTGTGGGTGGTGGCCTCGTCGCGCTCGGCACGACCTGGGCGGTGGCGCTCGGTGCTGCGGCCGTGGCTGTCGGTGTGGCGCTGCTGGTCGGGGCCGTGCGGCACCTGGTGCTGGTGGCCCGGGAGGCGGGGGCGCGGCCGGCGCCGGGGTTATTGGTCGAGGTGGGCGGCCATCGGATGCACGTCCTGGGCGAGGGGGAGCCGACGGGCGGGCCGACGGTCGTGTGGATGCCGGGGGGACATGCTCCCGGCGAGGAGTTCGGAGAGCTGCACACGATGCTGGCGGCCCGGACCCGCTCGGTGCTGGTCGACCGGTTCGGCACGGGCTGGAGCGATGTCGGACCCTTCCCCCGGACGACGGCCGTTGAGGCGGAGGAACTGCTGACGGCGCTGGAGGCGGCGGGGGAGCGGGCCCCGTTCGTGTTCGTCGGCCACTCCTTCGGCGGGCTGCTGGTCGCGAACGCGGCCCGGCGGCGGCCGGATCTGACGGCCGGGCTGGTGCTGCTGGACCCGACGCCGCTGGAGGTCATCGCCTTCGCGCCGGCCAACGGGCTGGTCGCGGGGATGCGTCGGCGGTTCCTGCTGACCGCGGTGCGGCATCTCTTCGGTGCACACCGTGACCGGGGCGGCCGGACCGGGCAGGACTGCGCCGCCGCGTCGATCTTCAGGGAGCTCTCGCCGCCCGGTCTGGCCGGGGCGGGCTGGGAGACCGTGGTGTACGACGGGGATCTCGCGGACCTGCCGCTGGTCCTGGTGACACCGCGGGATCTCATCGGCGGTGAGGCGGTGCTGGCCGGCGCCCGGGACGCGGTCGAGGCCGAGCGGATCACCCGCTTCTACCTCCGCAGCCGGGTCCGGTACCTGGCGGCGTCGTCGGAGTCCCGGTTGGTGTACACGCCGGAGGGGACCGGTCACGACTTCCCGCACGAGGCGCCCGAGTTCGTGGTCGGCGTGGTCGGGGACCTGGTGCGGGAGCTGCGGGTGACCAGCCCATGACCGTCCGCCGATGAGCGGAGGACACCCCACGGCCGTCCGTTGATCAGCCCATGACCGTCCGCGCGGAGCCGGCCCGGACGGGGCGTCGGCGCGAGAACGAGCCCAGGTCCACGACGTTGCCGGTGTGTTCGCAGCGGTAGCGGACCGGGTCGCCGTCGTGGTCGTGGCCGGCCTCGACCAGGTCGATCAGGGTCGCGAGGTAGCGGCCCACCAGCGGGGCGTTCTTGAACTGGTTGCCGCTGGTGCCCATGGCCACGTAGTAGCCGTCGAGGGCGGTGCGGTCGTAGATCGGCGTCCAGTCGTCGGCCACGTCGTACACGCCCGCGACCCCGAGCGGCCGGTTGGGAACGCCGATCGCCGGGAAGCGGCGCGCGGCCCGGGTCACCTGGGTCCGGAAGCGGCGGGCGGTGGGTCGCGGGTCGGCCCGGTCCGGGTCGTCGACCCACTCGGGCGGGTCGCAGTCCGGCTCGGTGCCGCCGATCAGGAGGTGCCCGCCGGGTGTCGCGCGCAGGTAGGTGCCGAGGTCGAGATCGGCGACGACGGGGCCGGGGCCGGTGGTGTGCCCGCCCGGCGCGGCGACCTGGTGGACCTCCTCGCGCAGCGGGCGCACGCCGATGGTGAAGTCGCTCCCGACGCCCGCCAGCCGGTTGAGGCCGCCCGACCACGGGCCGGCCGCGTTGACGACGACCGGCGCGGCGATCCGCGTCCCGTCGGCGAGGCGGATGCCCGTCACCCGGTCCGCGTTCCGGTCGACGGCCACCACGGTGTGGTGGAACAGGAAGCGCGCGCCCAGTTCGCCCGCCGCGTCCGCGAGGTTCTGGGCGGCGAGCTGCGGATCGTCGACGAACCCGGCGTCCGGGGTGAACAGCGCGCCGAGCTCGCCGGTGGGGGCGGCGAAGAAGGCGTCGTCGTCCACCGGCTTCGGCGGCCAGTACCGCCCGGGGTCGATCCCGGGAAGGCGCCCGCGCAGCGTCGGGGTGTCCCACCGTTCGTACGGGACGCCGGCGCGGTCGAACAGGGCGGTGGTGTCCGACAGCGCGCTGCCGGGGGCGTCGAGCTGTACGGCGCCGGTGCGGTGGAAGGCCGCGAGCGGACGGCGGCCGGTCAGCCGCAGATGGTCGGGCCAGCAGGTCCAGAGGTGCTGGGCCTCCCAGGCGGTGGCGACGCCGTCGAAGGTGGAGTAGCTGAACCGGATGATCGCGCTGGAGGCGCTGGTGGAGCCGTGGCCGGCTGCGCCCGCCTTGTCCACCACGACCACCTGCCGCCCGGCGCGGGCGAGTTCGAGGGCGACGGCGGCGCCGATCACCCCGGCCCCGACGACCACCGCGTCCGGTCGGCTGGCGGTCATGACGGCCCCTCCTCGGTCGGGGGTGTGCGCAGGCTCGGCACGGAGGCGAGCAGCGTCCGGGTGTACGGGTGGCGCGGGGTGCGCAGCAGGGCCCCGGTGGCGGCGGTCTCGACGATCCGGCCCTGCCGCATCACCGCCACCGAGTCGGAGACGAAGCAGACCGCGGGCAGGTTGTGGCCGATGAACAGCATGGACAGGCCGAGCCGCCGCTGGAGTTCGCGGATCGTGTTGAGGACGGAGGCCTGTACCGAGACGTCGAGTGCCGAGGTGATCTCGTCGGCGATCAGCAGGCCGGGTTCGACGGCCAGGGCGCGGGCGACGGCGACCCGTTGCCGCTGGCCGCCGGACAGTTGCCGTGGCAGGCGATCGGCGAGCCGGGGATCCAGGCCGACGAGTTCGAGCAGGGCGGCAACGCGTTCGGCCAGGGCCCGCCGGTCGAGCCGGTGGAACGCGGTGGCCGCCTCGACGAGCGTCTGGCGGACCGTCATCCGGGGGTCCAGCGCGGTGTCCGGGTCCTGGAGGACGACCTGGACCAGGCGGCCGAGTCGGCGTCGGTCGCGGACGGTGCGGACCCGGAGCTCCCGGCCGTCGAGCAGGACCGTGCCCCCGTGTACGGGGTCGAGGCCGACGATCGCCCGGGCCAGGCTCGACTTGCCGGAGCCGGACTCGCCGACGAGCCCGAGCGTGGTGCCGGACGGGATCTCCAACGAGACGCCGTCCACGGCGGTGACGGGGCCGTGCGGGCCGTGGTGGCGGACGGTGAGGTCGGAGACCTGAAGGGTGGTCATGACGCGGTCACCTTCGCCTCCACCGGTACGGGGTACCAGCACGCGACCCGGTGGACCGGGTCGAGCTCCTCCAGCGGCGGGGCCTGCTCGGCGCAGTGGTCCCGGCGGCGCGGGCAGCGCGGCTCGAACGGGCAGCCAGGGGCGGGCGCGAGCGGGTCGGGCGGGGCGCCCTCCACCGTGGGCAGCGGCCGGTCGCGGTCCGCGGTGAGGTCGGGCACCGACTCGACCAGGGCCCGGGTGTAGGGGTGCCGGGTGCCGCCGGCGAGCCGGTCGGCGGGCAGCTCCTCGACGATCGTCGCCGCGTACATCACCAGCACGCGGTCGCAGAACTCGCCGACCAGCGCGACGTCGTGGCTGATGAACAGGACGGCGGCGCGGTTGTCCCGGCGGATCTCGGACAGCAGCCCGGTGATCTGCCGCTGCACGGTGACGTCGAGCGCGGTGGTCGGCTCGTCGGCGATGATCAGGCCCGGTCGTACCATCAGCCCGGCCGCGATCATCACGCGCTGCCGCTGGCCGCCGGAGAGCTGGTGGGGGCGTACGCGCAGCGTCGCCGGGGGGAGGCCGACCCGGCGCAGGGCGGCGGCGGCCTCCGCGGCGGCCTGGGCGCGGCTCGCGCCGCGATGGGCCCGGACGGTCTCGGTGAGCTGGGTGGAGACCCGCAGCGCCGGGTTGAGCGCCGAGGCCGGGTTCTGGAAGATCACCGCCAGGCCGGTGGCGAGGTGGTGGTCGCGCTCCTTCGGCGTCATGGCGGCGAGGTCGGCGCCGAGCAGCCGGAGGGTCCGCCGGGACACCCGGGCCCGCTCCGGGAGCAGGTCGGCGATCGCGAGCGCGGTGAGCGACTTGCCGGAGCCGGACTCGCCGACGAGCCCGACGATTTCGCCAGGCCGCAGCGACAGGCTCACCCCGCGCACCGGCCGGATCACCCCGTCCGGGGTGGGCAGTTCGACGCCGAGGTCCTCGACCTGGAGCACCAGGCCCTCCTCGGCGGGCCCGCTCGGCGCGACCGGCCGCGGGGCCGTACGGGTTGCCGGGCCGCGCCGGGCGACGCCGCCGGCCATGACCTCGCCGAGCAGCTGGAAGGTCACCGCCGCGTAGAGGATGGCCAGGCCGGGGGCGAGGGCGGGCAGCGGCTGGGCGTAGATACGGTCGAGCCCCTGATTGAGTAGCTGTCCCCAGTCGTAGCCGGGCGGCTGGACGCCCAGGCCGAGGAAGCTCAGCCCGGAGAGTGCGACGAGGGAGGTACCCGCCGCCGTGGTGGTGCTCAGCAGCAGCGGCTCGGCGATGTTGGGCAGCACGTGTCGCCACAGCAGTCGGTGCCGGCGCAGGCCGAGCACCCGGGCCGCGGCCAGGTGGTCGGTGCCCGCGACGCCGGCGGCGAGCGTCTGGGCGAGCCGGGCGAAGCCGGGGATGCCCGCGACGGCGAGGGCGAGCATCGCCTGGCCGGCGCCCGCGCCGAACACCACCGCGAGGAAGAGGGCGACCAGCAGCGCGGGGAAGGCGAGCAGCAGGTTGATCAGCGCGGTGAGCAGCCGGCGGGTGCGCTGGCCGACGACGGCGGTGGACGCGCCGAGCAGTACGCCCGCACTCGCGCCGAGCAGGGTCGCGGCCAGCGCGAGCAGCAGGGAGGGCCGGGAGGCTGTCAGGACCCGGGCGAGCACGTCCCGTCCGAGGTTGTCGGTGCCGAACGGGTGCGCCGCCGACGGGCCCCGCAGCACCGCCGAGGGGTCGGGGCGGTCCGCGGCGGTGCCCCACAGGAGCGGGGCGGCCAGCGCGAGCACGACCAGCGAGACGAACATGGCGGCCGCGACCCAGGCCATGGGGGAGCGGGGGTACCGGGTGGGAAGGCGCATCGGATCCTCAGCTCTCCCGGATCGCCGAGCGGGGATCGAGCAGCGCCAGCAGCACGTCGACCAGGAGCCCGGAGAGCAGCACGGTGGTGCCCAGGACCAGCACCATCGCCTGGATCACCGGGTAGTCCTGAGTGACCACGGACTGTGCCATCGCCGAACCGATGCCGGGCCAGGCGAACACCTTCTCGACCAGGACGGTGCCGGCGATCATGGCGGGCAACAGGCTACCGGCGATGGTGAGCGCGGCGGTCGCCATGTTCGGCGCCGCGTGCCGCAGGTAGCGGCGGGCGGGGGACAGGCGCTTCCCGCGGGCGGTCCGCAGGTAGTCCTCGGACAGCACCTTCAGCGCCTCCACCCGGACGATCCGCACCAGGACGGCCGTGGGCGCGAGGGAGAGCGCGAGGACCGGCAGCACGAAGGATTCCACGCCCGCCGCACCGGCCACCGGGAGCAGTTGGAGGCCGACGGCCAGCAGCGCGGTCAGGCCGGCGGCCAGGACGAAGTCCGGCACCCCGGCCAGTCCGGCGGTCACTGCCGTGAACGCCAGCTCGCTGCGCGGGTGCCGGCCGTCCTGAGTGCGGACGGCGGCGAGCAGTCCGCAGGGCAGGGCGACGGCGAGGGTGACGAGGAAGGCCAGGCCGGCGATCTCCAGGGTGGCCGGCAGCCGGGTGCGGACCAGCTCCGCGACCGGTGTGCCGGTGACCAGCGAGGTCCCGAGATCGCCGTGCAGCAGGCCGTCCAGGTAGTGCCGGTACTGGGACGGGAAGGGCGCGTCGAGCCCGAGTTGGTGCCTGCGGGCGGCCACCAGGGCGGGCGCGGCGTCGACGCCGAGGGCGGCGCGGACCGGATCACCCGGGACCAGGCGGATCATCGCGAACGACGCGGTGAGCACGATCCCGAGGGACAGGAACAGCCGGACGGTGCGGCGGCCGAGGAACACCGTCCACGGGTGCCGCAGCAGCTGGGGTACGGACATGATGGGCCCCGGTCACTGGTGGAGGCGGATGCTGGTGGGGACGAGCTGGCCGCCGAAGGTCGTGGCGAAGGTGGTGCGGTGGCCGTACACGGTGCTCCGGCCGTCGGCGATCGGCAGGGCGTCGGCCGAGCGCAGGAGCGCGGCGGAGGCCCGGTTCCAGGTGCCGCAGCCCGCCGTGTCGGCCTCCTGGAGGGCCTGGGCGACCAGGGCGTCGTACTCGGGGTTGGCGACTGCGGCGAAGTTGAGGCCCTGGGTAGGGGTCGGCCCGGAGAAGAACGGGATGAAGCCGACCGGTAGCGCGAAGCCCGGGGTGCTGCCGACCACGATGTCGAAGTCGCCGGTCTGGTACATCGCGTTGACGAGGGCGGGCAGGCCCTCGGTGACCTGGGTGACGTCCGCGCCGAGCGCCGTCCAGGTGCGGGCCATCAGCTCGGCCACGGACGGCAGGGTCGGGCCGATGTCCGAGCTGGTGATCAGGCGCAGCCGGAGCGGGTGGCCGTCCTTGGTGAGCGGGCCGTCGCCGACGCGGGCCCAGCCGGCGGCGCGCAGGGCCTCGACGGCGTCCTGCGCCGGCAGGTTGGCGTCGGCGAGGTCGGCGTGGCAGACGGCACCTTCGGCGCCGAAGTCGGTGGCGGGCCGGCCGGTGCCGCCGACGGCGACGTTGGCGAGCCCTTGGCGGTCGAGCGAGGAGACCAGGGCGCGGCGCAGCGCCGGATCGGCCAGTGGGCGGCCTGGGCGCTGGCTGAAGAAGGTCAGCCCGACCACGGTCGCCACGTCGGCGGCGGCCAGGCCGTGGCCGGTGAGCCGGGCGCGGTCGGGGCCGTTCACGCTCGCGATGTCGATGCCCCCGGTGAGCAGCAGGTTCGCGGCGGTGGAGGCCTGGGGCACCACCGAGAGGACGATCCGGGCCGGTAGGCCGGGCTCCGCGGTGGTTGCCCCGGCAGGTCCCCAGCGGTAGCCCTCGCGGACGGTGAATTCGTAGGGTCCGCCGGGGGTGTAACGGGTGAGCACGTACGGGCCGGTGCCCTGGGTGGTGCGGTCCAGTGACTGGGGCCGGTCGAGGCCGGCGGGGCAGACGATCGGCAGCAGGCCGAGGGTGCGGGTGAGGAACGGGAACGGGGCGGCGGTGGTGGCCGACACCGTGCCGGCCCGGTCGTCGGCGCTCGCGGTGAACGGCACGTTCGGCAGGACGGTCTGGGCGCCGGCCAGCTGGTTGGCCGGGTCACCCGCGTAGGTCAGTGCCCGGGCCACCGCGGAGGCGGTGAGGGGGGTGCCGTCGGAGCAGGTGATCCCCGGGCGGAGGGTGAAGGTGGCCGTGGTCGTGGTGGCCTGCCAGGACGAGGCCAGGCCGGAGACCACCGCGCCGTCGGGGGCGACGTTGACCAGCGAGTCGTAGGCGTAACGGGCCTGGGCGGCGCCGAAGGCCGAGTACGGGTTGAAGCTCGGCGTCTCACTGGACCCGGCGATCCGGACGGTCCCGTGGTCGACGAGCGGGGTGCTCGTCGAGGATCGGGCGGTGCCCCCGCAGCCGGTCAGGGTGACGGCCGTGGCGGTGACGACGGCCGCCAGGGGGACCGGCAGGGTGCGACGCGACATGGCGCCATGGTGTCACCGGGTTGGGCCGATGACGAGTCAACTTATATGTGTGACAAGCATGTTCGAATGATTGGAGTCGCCTTCTGCCTTGGCCGGGAGCCGCGAGAGCGTCAGGGTGGGCCTGGTGCTATTCACCCTTTCGAGGGGTGCCCCGCCCGGGTGCCGTGAACCGGGTGACCGGGCGGCCCCGCGTCGTCACTATGGCCGCATGAGGACGAACGAACCGGGCCGGGAGATCGGCCGCCTGGCGGACCGCTACTGGGAGTTCCTGCTGGAGCGCGACCCACTGCTGAGAGTGCGCCAGGGCCTCCCGGTCGAGACGCTGCCGGGGGCGACGCTCGCCGAGGCCGAGGAACGGGCGGAGTTCGCGGAGGGTGTGCTGGGGCGGGTCCGGGCCTTCGACGGCGCAGAGCTGTCGGGTGCGGACGCGGACACCGTCGCGTTCCTCGCCGGACTGGCCGAGCAGGAGCTGCGGAACGGTCGCTGCTACTGGCTCACGCCCGCGGCCACGCCGTACCGGCTGTTCCCGCTGTCGCAGTACGTCGACGCGGTGCTGCGCCCCTTCGTCTTCGCCGAACCACCGGATGCCGAACGGTACTTGACGCTGCTGCGGGAGCTGGCCCGGGCGGTCGGGTCGATCGCCGACAAGGCGGCGGAACAGGCCGCCCGCGGCTTTCGGATCCCTGCCCCGGCCCTCGCCGGCGCGTGCGCCACCGCCGCCGGTCTGCGGGCGTCGGTGGGCCGCCGGGTGGGGCCGTCGGACGATCGGCTCGACGGACTCGGTCAGGGCGTCCGAGGTCAACTCCGTGACGGCGTGGAGCGGTTGGTGGCGGACGCGCTGGAACCGGCCTTCGACCGTCTGCTCACCGTGCTCGACGATCCGGCCTATCTGTGTTCGGCGCCGCAGACCGTCGGCTGGGCGCAGTACGAGGGCGGGGAGGAGGCGTACCGGGAGTTCGTCCGGGCCCACACCGGGGGTGACGCGTCACCGGAACGGCTCCACCGGCTCGGCCGCGAGCAGTGCCTCGAACTGGCCGAGCGGATGCGGGAGTTCCGGACCGTCCTGGGATTCTCGGGCGCCGAGAGCGAGTTCCACGACCGGCTGCGGACCGAGCCCCGGCTGTACGCCCGGACGCCCGAGGAGGTCGAGGCCCGCTACCGCGGCCACCTCGACCGGCTCGCCCCGCGGCTGCCGCAGTGGTTCGCCGTGCTTCCGGCGGCGCCGTACGGGCTGGCGCGGCTGGATCCGGCGCTGGAGGCGGGAATGACCTTCGGGTACTACGAGCTGCCGACCCCGGCCAGCCCGGTCGGACGCTACCGCTACAACGGCTCGGACCTGAACCGGCGCTCGCTCCTGGGTGCGGCCTCCCTGATCTACCACGAGCTGGCGCCGGGGCACCATTTCCACCTCGCCCGGCAGGCGGAGAACCGGGAGCTTCCTCAACTGCGCCGCGAGGTGGCCGAGTTCGGCGCGTTCAACGAGGGCTGGGCCGAGTACGCGGCGGGCCTCGGCTGGGAGGCGGGCCTCTACGACGACCCGTGGGACGCCTACGGGCGCCTCGCCCAGGAGCGGTTCACCGCGCAGCGGCTCGTGGTCGACGCCGGGCTGAATCTCGGGACGATGAGCCTCGCGCAGGCCCGGGACTTCATGCGCGCCAACACCACCGAGGCGGACGGCCAGATCGCCTCGGACCTGCTGCGCTATGCGACCGACCTGCCGGGGCAGGCGCTCTCCTACCGCGCGGGCTTCCTGGAGTTCGGCCGGCTGCGGGCCCGGGCGGAGGCCGACCTGGGCGCCAGGTTCGAGGTGCGGGCCTTCCACGAGGCGGTGCTGGGAGGCGGTGCGCTGCCGTTCCCCGGCCTGCGGCGGCGGGTAGTGCGTGAACTGGGCATTCAGCATTGATGTGCAAATATGGCAAGCCTTTCCTGTGATGGGTGCACGTATGGCAATCCGTAGCGGCCGGGGGCATGGATAACACTCGCTTGAGTGAAACCCGCCGGGACTGTTTGGTCTCGATGCACATGACTGGTCTACGGTGGCGGAGAAGCGGGCGGCGTGACCCCATCGACGAGGAATTCGGCCCAGCGGGAAATCCGGCAAGGGATTCGAGAATTCCGGAAACGGGTGCTTCCGTCCGCTCGGCTGTGCGTACTCCGGAGTCCGCAGTACCCGGGGCCCCGTCATTCGTCTGCGTAGAGAGGTTGGAGCATCATGCCGCCCGTAGTCCCGCCGTTCCTGGTCGGTCTCATCGTCGCGCCACTGGCCAAGCGTCTCCTCAAGCCGCTGGTGCGCGGCGTCGTCAAGACGTCCGTCGGTATCGCCATGGAGGTGAAGAAGGCGGCCCATGAGGCCGGGGAGAACATCCACGACCTCGCGGCCGAGGTGGCCGCCGACATGGTGGCGGCGCAGGTCGCCTCCGGTGACGGCCACCGGCCCGCCGAGGCCGCCGTCCCGAACGGCGGGACCGTCCCGAACGGCGGGAGGGACGAGGCCGCCGAGCGGGCCGAGGTCGAGGCGAGGGCCCCGAAGATCCGTGCGACCGCCGGGGCCGGCGCCGGCCCCGGCAAGGCGCACTGACGCCCTTACTCACGGCTCCGCCCGCCGCTTGGGCGCGTCCTCCGACCGACCTTGGAAGGCGTGTCCACGCGGCGGGTCCGTCGCGGGCCTTTCGGCCGCACCACTCCCCCCTCCAGACTTTCCACTCCGTCGCAGTAATCCGCCGTGCGCAGGAATTCCGCCGCGCCCACTGACGGACCAATCCGCGACCTCCGCAAACAGGTGATCGTACACATGCCATCTCTGCTGGGTGCCGCAGCCGGATATCGCACCGTGGATTTGGACGTGAGTCCGCGCTCGGTCATTCCTGGCCGCCAGCGCTGGGACGTCAAGCTGGTACTCGGACGGCCCCGGGCGGCCGAACTCCTCGCCGCAGTCCTGCGCCGCGTCCCCGGGATCACCGAGGCACAGGCCAGTCCGATCACCGGCGGGGTCCTCGTCCGGCACGACGCGCGGGTGCGCGCCGCAGACGTCGGCCGGATCGTCCGCAGAGCGGTCGCCCTGGTCGCGGAGGGGCCGACCAGGACGGCGCGGCCCGCGCCGGCCCGGCCCGCCGGTGAACCGGCCACGCGTGCGGACCGTGGCCTCGTCGTGCGCCCCGTCCTCGCGGTCGGCGGCGGGGTGGCGGCCGGCATCGCGCTGATCCGCGGATCGGCGCTGAGCAAGCAGCTGGTGGCCCTCGGCGGAGTCGCGGCCGCGACCGCGGCCGTGCTCCGGAAGGCCTGGCACGGAGCGGTCGACACCACCCGGGACCTCTCCGGGGCCGAAGCCGGAGCCGATCGACACGCCCTGCTGGAGATCGTCGGGCCGCACCGGAAGCGCCTCTACCGCGCCTCCGCACTCTCGGTCGCCTGCCAGATCTCGGAGATGGCGCTCGGCACCTTCCTCGGCTGGACGGCACTGGTCCTCATCAAGGGGGAGGCCTCACCGCTGGTCAGCCTCGGTCTGACCACCGCGTCCGCCCAACTCTGGGGCCTGGCCGGGCTGGTGGCCGCCGCCTGCGCCGCCGTGGCGGGCCTGTCGTACGCCTCGAACCTCCAGTGGCGCGGGCTCGGCCAGGACATCGAGCACAACTGGCGGGGCCTCACCTACGCGCACGTGCAGCACCTCGAACTGCGGCACCTGGAGGGCGAGCGGACCAGCCGCGTCGCCGGTGCGCTCACCGACGACGTCGGCCAGCTGGGCACCTTCTTCGCCACCTCGGCCAACGACGTGCTGCAGCTGGGCACCAGCCTGGCCCTCCTGGTGCCGGCTTTCCTGCTGCTGGCCCCGCAGATCGCCTGGATCGCGTTCCTTCCCATCCCGGTCATCGCCTGGCTGTCGCTGCGCTACCAGGAGAAGGTCGCGGCCGACTACGCCGTCTCCGGCGAGCGCCGGGCCAGGCTGCACAGCCAACTGGTCAACACGCTGGAGGCCGGAGCCACCGTCAAGAGCTTCTGCACCGAGGACTACGAGGCCGAACGCATCCACGGGCTGAGCGAGGCGGCCCTGGAGAGCAACCGGCAGACCGATCGGAGCACGATCCGCCACGCCGAGACCGTCCGGGCCTGCACGACCGCCTCGATGGCCGGCACCCTGCTGATCGGCGGCCGGTCGGTGCTCAACGGCAGCCTCCGGTTCGAGGTGTTCAACCCGCTCATCGGGCTGCCCCAGATGGTGCTGGTGCGGATGAACCGGCTCGGCGGCATCGTCGACCAGTACCAGCGCACGCTGGCCGCCTACGACCGGGTCCAGCGGCTGTGCGCCCTGCCCGTGGAGACCGAGGGCACCGGCGAACCGCTGGACGCCGACAAGGTGCAGGGCGAGATCGTCCTCGACGAGGTCACCTTCGCCTACCCCGGCCGGCCGCCGGCGCTGGACGACCTCTCGCTGACCATCCCCGCCGGGCGGACCACCGCCCTCGTCGGCGCCACCGGCTCCGGCAAGACGACGATCGCCAAGCTGCTGATGCGCTTCCAGGACGCGGAGTCCGGCGCCGTGCTGCTCGACGGCCGGGACGTGCGCGACCTGCCGCGCCGGGACCTGCGGGACGCGATCGGCTTCGTCGCCCAGGACCCGTTCCTCTTCGACGGCAGCATCGCCGACAACATCCGCTACGGCAGCTTCGCGGCCTCGGACCAGGCCGTGGTCGAGGCGGCCAGGATGGCCGAGGCACACACCTTCATCTCGACCCTGCCGGACGGCTACGACACGCTCATCGGCGAGCGCGGCGCTGCCCTCTCGGGCGGCCAGCGACAGCGGATCGCCCTGGCCCGGGCGATCCTCAAGGACGCGCCGGTCGTCATCCTCGACGAGGCCACCTCGGCCGTGGACAACGAGACCGAAGCCGCCATCCAGCGCACGCTGCGCGGCTTCGCGGCCGACCGGACGATGGTCATCATCGCCCACCGGCTCTCCACGGTCCGCCACGCCGACCGGATCTACGTCATGGACAAGGGCGGCGTCGTCGCCGAACAGGGCACCCACGACGAACTCCTCGCCCAGCACGGACTCTACGCATCCCTCTGGCAGCTCCAGGCCGGCGAACTCGCCGCCTGACCGGCAGCTAGCCGCGCTCGCCCGCCGACCACGTGACGCCACCGTGGTCGGCGCGGCCCGGCGCGCCCCGCGACGACGCCTGCTCACACTCCTGGAGGTACCCCCATGTCCCGTCGCGACGGCGACGTCCTTCCCCTGACAGCGGCCCAGCGCGAGATCTGGCTGGCCGAGCAGCGCTCCCGGACGGCGATCCCGGGCTATCGCGTCGGCGAGTGCCTGGAGATCCACGGGCCGGTGGACCCGGAGCTGTTCGAGACCGCGCTGCGCCGGGTGATCGACGAGGTCGACGCCCTGCACGTGACCTTCGTCGACGACGGCGAGGGACCGCGTCAGGTCCTCCGCGAGACCTGGGACTGGGCGCCCGCGCACCTCGACCTCGGCTCGGAGCCCGACCCCCGGGCGGCGGCCATGGAGTGGATGGAGCGGGACCTGATGCGCCCGCTGGACCTCGCCCGTGATCCGCTGTTCGGCCACGCGCTGATCCGGCTGTCGCCGACGGAATTCCTCTGGTACCTGAACTACCACCACGTGGTGCTGGACGCGATCAGCAGCTCCATGGTCCGGCAGCGGGTCGGCGAGGTGTACTCGGCGCTGGCCGAGGGCGGCGCGGTGTCGCCGTGCCCGTTCGGCTCGCTACGGGACCTGGTCGACAGCGACGCCGCCTACCGCTCGTCCGCCGACTTCACCGCCGACCGCACCTACTGGACCGAGCGCTTCGCCGACCTGCCCGCCCCGACACGGCTCACCGACACCTCCGCGACCGACCCGCACCGCGCCCTGCGTCTGGCCGAGGAACTGGAGCTGCGGAGCCCCGAGGCGTTGCGGGCGGCGGCCGGCCGGGCCGGCGTCCGGTGGTCCCGGGTGCTGATCGCCGCGACGGCGCTCTACGCCCACCGGCTGAGCGGCTCCCAGGACGTGGTGCTCGCCATGCCCGTCACCGCCCGCCGCTCCGCCGACCGCGACCTGATGTCGGTGCCGGGCACGATGTCCAACGTGGTGCCGCTGCGGCTGACCGTGCGGCCCGACATGCCATGGCGGGAGCTCGTCACCCAGGTCGCCCGGGAGGTCGAGGCGGCCGTCGCCCACGAGCGCTACCGCAGCGAGGACCTGCTGCGGGACCTCGGCGCGCCCGGCAGCATCGGGACGGCGTTCCCGCTGATCGTCAACATCATGGCCTTCAACTCCAGGCCGAGCTTCGCCGGGCACCCGGCCTCCGTGCACCACTTCGTGTCGGGATCGACCACCGACCTCGCCGTCTGGGTGTTCGACTACCGGGACGGCAACCCGCCGCTGCTCAGGCTCCACGGCTCCCCGGAGGCCTACGGCGACGACGACCTCGCCGCCCACCAGCAGCGTCTGCTCGCCCTGCTCGACGCCGTCGCGGCCTGTGACCCGGACGAGGCGGTGGGCCGGATCGACCTGCTCACGGCCGAGGACCACCGCGAGTCGGCGGCCCTCGGCACCGGGCCGGTGGCGGAGCTCCCGGCCGAGAGCCTGCCGGAGCTGTTCCGGGAGCACGTGCGGACGACCCCGGACCTGGTCGCGCTGGTCTGCTGGGACGTCTCACTGACGTACGCGGAGCTGGACGCGCGGGCGAACCGGCTGGCGCACGCCCTGATCGAGCGGGGAGCCGGGCCGGAGCGACTGGTGGCGGTGGCCCTGCCGAGGTCGGCCGAGCTGGTGGTGGCGATCCTCGCGGTGCTGAAGACCGGGGCGGCGTACGTCCCGATCGACCCCGAGTACCCGGCGGCTCGGATCGGCTACCTGCTCGACGACGCCCGGCCGGCGCTGCTGGTGACCGACACCCGCAGCGGGCAGCGGCTGCCCGAGGCCGGGCCCGTCGACCGGCTGGTGCTCGACGACCCGCGGACGGCAGCCCTGGTCGCGGACGGCCCGGCGACCGACCCGCTGGTGGCCGTCGACCCGCGCCACCCGGCGTACGTCATCTACACCTCCGGTTCCACCGGACGGCCCAAGGGCGTACTGCCGACCCACGGCGGCCTGCTCAACCTGCTCACCGACCACCGGCTGGCGTGGTTCGCGCCGCTACTGAAGGAGCGGCGGCGGCTGCGGGTGGCCCTGACCACCTCGGTGTCCTTCGACGCCTCCTGGAACCAACTGCTCGCGCTGTTCGCGGGCCACGAGCTGCACGTCCTGGACCACGCGACCTGGACCGACCCCGAGGCCTTCGTCCGCTACGCCGCGCGCTGCGGGCTGGACTTCGTCGAGGCCACCCCCTCCTACCTCCACGTACTCGTCGCCCACGGGCTGTTGAGCGACCCACAGCGCCGCCCGGCGCTCGTCGCGGCGGGTGGCGAGGCCGTCCCCGAGCGGTTGTGGGAGCAGCTGCGGGCGGCCGAGGGGGTGTCCTGCCTCAACTTCTACGGACCGTCCGAGTGCACCGTCAACTCGGTGGTCGCGCCCGTGGGGTCGAGCCGCCGTCCGGTCATCGGCCGGCCCGTCACCAACACCCGGCTGTACGTGCTCGACGGCGCCCTGCGGCCGCTGCCGAGCGGCGTGCCCGGTGAGCTGTACATCGCCGGTGCGGGCCTGTCGCGCGGCTACCTGAACCGGCCCGGCCTGACCGCCGGGCGGTTCACGGCGGACCCGTTCGGGCCGAGCGGTTCGCGGATGTACCGCACCGGCGACCTGGTCCGGTGGGACTCGGACGGCAATCTGGAGTTCCTCGGCCGCACCGACGACCAGGTCAAGATCCGCGGCTTCCGGGTGGAGCTCGGCGAGATCGAGGCCGTCCTCGTCGAACAGCCGGAGGTGGCGCGGGCCGCCGTGGTGGTGCGCACCGAGGAGGAACCCCGGCTGGTCGCCTACGCCGTCCCCGCGGCCGGGCAGGCCGTCCGGCCGGAGGCGCTGCGGGCCCGGCTGCGGGAGCGGCTGCCGGAGTACATGGTGCCGTCGGCGTTCGTGGTGCTGGACGAACTGCCGCTGACCCCGAACGGCAAGCTCGACCGGCGGGCCCTGCCGGCCCCCGAGCGGCAGGCGGCCGCGCCGGGCCGTGCGCCGCGCACCGCGACCGAGCACCAGCTCGCCGGACTGTTCGCCGAGGTCCTCGGGGCCTCCGAGCCCGGGCTGGACGACAGCTTCTTCGACCTCGGCGGGCACTCGCTGCTGGCCACCCGGCTGGTCGCCCGAGCACGGTCGGTGCTGGGCGTGGAACTGCGGCTGAGCGATCTGTTCGACGCGCCGACGGTGGCGGAACTGGCGGCGGCGGTGGACGTCGCGGGCCGGGCACGCCCGGCACTGGAGCGGCACGAGCGGCCCGAGGCCGTCCCGCTGTCCTTCGCCCAGCGCCGGTTGTGGTTCCTGCACCGCATGGAGGGCCCGAGCGCCACGTACAACATCCCGCTGACGCTGCGGCTGACCGGAAGCCTGGACCAGCGGGCTCTGGAAGCCGCCCTGGCGGACGTGGCCGAGCGGCACGAGGCCCTGCGCACCGTCTTCCCGGTGGTCGACGGCGTGCCGTGCCAGCGGGTGCTCGATCCCGACGCGGCCCGGCCTCGGCTGCGGGTGACCGAGGTCGGCGAGCGCGACCTGCCGGACCGGCTGGCGCAGGCGGCCCGGTACGGCTTCGACCTCGCCGCGGAGCCGCCGCTGCACGCCGAACTGTTCCAGCTGGGCACCGAGGAACACGTGCTGCTGCTGGTGGTGCACCACATCGCCGGTGACGGCTGGTCGATGGGGCCGCTCTCGCGTGACCTGACGACCGCCTACGCGGCCCGCTCCGGGGGAGCGAAGCCGGAGTGGGCGCCGCTGCCGGTCCAGTACGCCGACTACGCCCTCTGGCAGCGGGAGCTGCTCGGCGACGGCTCGGACCGGGACAGCCTGCTGGGTGGCCAGCTCGCCTACTGGCGGGAGCAGTTGGCGGGCCTGCCCGAGCAGGTCGAGCTGCCGTTCGACCGGCCCCGGCCGGCGGCGATGTCGTACCGGGGCGCCCAACTGCCGGTGCGGATCGACGCCGAGCTGCACCAGGGCCTGCGCGCGCTCGCCCGGGACGGCGGCGCCAGCCTCTTCATGGTGCTCCAGGCCGGACTGGCCGCCCTGCTCGGCAAGCTCGGCGCGGGCACCGACGTCCCGATCGGCACCCCGATCGCCGGACGCACCGACGAGGCCCTGGACGACCTGGTCGGGTTCTTCGTCAACACCCTGGTGCTGCGCACCGACCTGTCCGGCGACCCGACGTTCACCGAACTGCTGGGCCGGGTGCGCGGTGACGCGCTGGCCGCGTACGCGCACCAGGACGTGCCGTTCGAGCACCTGGTGGAGACGCTGAACCCGACCCGGACGCTCGCGCACCACCCGCTGTTCCAGACCATGCTCGCCCTGCAGAACGCGCCGCTCGGCACCTTCGACCTGCCGGGGCTGCGGGTGACGACCGGCCTGGTTCCCACCGGGACGGCCAAGTGCGACCTGACGTTCATCCTGGCCGAACAGCCCGACGCGGACGGGCTGTCGGGCCTGGTGGAGTACAGCACCGACCTGTTCGACGAGGCCACCGTGGCCGGGATCGTCGAGCGGTGGCTGCGGCTGCTGCGCACCGTGGCCGCCGACCCCGGCCGGCGGATCGGCCAGGTGGACGTGCTCTCCGCCGACGAGCTCCGCGCGCTGCTGCCGGCCGGAGCCGACAGCACCGAGCAGCTGTCGGAGAGCAGCATCACCGAGCTCTTCGAACAGCAGGTACGGGCGAACCCGGCCGCGGTCGCCGTGGTGAGCGGCGAGGCCACCCTGACGTACGGCGAGCTGAACGCCCGGGCCAACCGGCTCGCGCACGCCCTGATCGCCTGCGGTGTGGGGCCGGAGCAGCTGGTGGCGCTGGCCCTGCCGCGCTCGGCCGAGCTGGTGGTGGCCGTCCTCGCGGTCCTCAAGTCGGGCGCCGCCTACGTTCCGGTGGACCCGCAGTACCCCGCCGCCCGGATCGCCTACCTGCTCCGGGACACCAGGCCGTCGCTGCTGGTGACGACCGGCCGGACCGGTGAACTACCTGGTGCGGACGGGGTGGACCGGCTCCTGCTGGACGCCGCAGACCTGGACGCACGGCCGGACACCGACCCGGAGGTCCCGCTCGATCCGGGCAGTCCCGCCTACGTCATCCACACCTCCGGATCCACCGGCAATCCCAAGGGCGTCGTGGTCCCGCACCGGAACGTGGTGCGGCTGTTCGGCACCACCCGGGAGCTGTTCGGCTTCTCCGCCGAGGACGTCTGGACCCTCTTCCACTCCTACGCCTTCGACTTCTCGGTGTGGGAGCTGTGGGGCCCGCTGCTGCACGGCGGCCGCCTGGTGGTCGTGGACCACGAGACCAGCCGCTCGCCCCACCGCTTCCTGGAACTCCTCGCCCGCGAGCGGGTGACCGTGCTCAACCAGACGCCGTCCGCCTTCTACCAGCTGATGCAGGCGGACGCCGAGGCACCCGGGACCGGCCGTGAACTCGCGCTGCGCACGGTGGTGTTCGGCGGCGAGGCCCTGGAGCCCGCCCGGCTCGCGAACTGGTACGAGCGACACCCGGACGACGCGCCGCGGCTGGTCAACATGTACGGCATCACCGAGACCACGGTGCACGTCACGTACGCGGCGCTCGGCGCGTCCGGCACCGCGGCCGGCCAGGTCGGCACGGCCCTCCCGGACCTGCGCACGTACGTCCTCGACGGCGGCCTGCGGCCGGTGGCCCCGGGCGTCGCGGGCGAGCTGTACGTCGCCGGCGCCGGCCTGGCGCGCGGCTACCTGAACCGGCCGGGCCTGACGGCGGGCCGGTTCGTCGCGGACCCGTTCGGGCCCGCCGGCTCCCGGATGTACCGCAGCGGCGACGTGGTGCGCCGTGCGGCCGACGGCAGCCTGCGCTACGTCGGCCGGGCCGACCAGCAGGTGAAGGTGCGCGGCTTCCGCATCGAGCTCGGCGAGATCGAGGCGGCGCTTGCCGCGCACCCCGGCGTCGCCCAGGCGGCCGTGCTGGCCCGGCAGGAGCGCGCCGACGACACCAGGCTGGTCGCTTACCTGGTACCGGCCGCAGGCGCCGCGCCGGGCCCGGCCGATCTGCGCGGGCACCTGGCCGAGCGGCTGCCGGAGTACATGGTGCCGGCCGCGTTCGTGACGCTGGACGCACTGCCGTTGACCGCCAACGGCAAGCTGGACCGCCGCGCCCTGCCCGCGCCCGACCTCGCCCCGGCGAGCACCGGCCGCGCGCCGCGCACGCCGCAGGAGCAGATCCTGTGCGAGCTGTTCGCCGAGGTGCTCGGGGTGGCCGAGGCCGGCGTCGAGGACAGTTTCTTCGACCTCGGCGGGCACTCGCTGCTGGCCACCCGCCTGGCCGCGCGGGTCCGTGCGACCCTCGGGGTCGAGCTGGAACTGCGCACCCTGTTCGAGAGCCCGACCCCGGCCGGTGTGGCCGCCGCCCTGGCGGGGGCCCGCCAGGCGCAGCTGGCACTGGTGCGACACCCGAGGCCCGAGAGGATCCCGCTGTCGTTCGCGCAGCGGCGGCTCTGGTTCCTGCACCAGCTGGAGGGCGCGAGCGGGAACTACAACATCCCCTTGGCCTGGCGACTGTCCGGTCTGCTCGACCGGCAGGCGCTGCACGCGGCCCTGACCGACGTGGTGGCCCGGCACGAGGCCCTACGCACGGTATTCCCGGTGGTGGATGGCGTGCCGCACCAGCGGGTGCTGGACGTGGCGGCGGCCCGCCCGGGGCTGGCCGTGCGCCGGACCACGGAGGCCGGGCTGCCAGGCGAGCTGACGGCGGCGCAGGCCCATCGGTTCGACCTGGAGACCGAACTGCCGCTGCACGCAGAGCTGTTTGAGCTGGCAGCGGAGGAGCACGTACTGCTGCTGGTGCTCCACCACATCGCCGGTGACGGCTGGTCGCTCGGCCCGCTGGCCGCCGACCTCACCGAGGCATACGCTGCCCGCTGCCGGGGCGAGGAGCCGCGGAGGGAGCCGCTGGCCGTGCAGTACGCCGACTACACCCTGTGGCAGCACGAGCTGCTCGGCGACGCCACCGACGACGACAGCCCGTTCGCCCGCCAGGCGGCCTACTGGAAACGGCAGTTGGCCGATCTGCCGGAGCAGATCCAGCTGCCCGTCGACCGGCCCCGCCCGGCGGTCGCCTCTCACCGGGGCGGCCACCTGCGGGCCGAGCTGGACGCGGAGCTGCACCACGGGCTTCGCGAACTCGCCCGCACCAGCGGTACCAGTCTGTTCATGGTGCTCCAGGCCGGGCTGGCGGCGCTGCTGAGCCGGCTCGGTGCGGGTGACGACATCCCGGTCGGCAGCCTCACCGCCGGGCGCACCGATGAGGCCGTGGACGACCTGGTCGGGTTCTTCGTCAACACCCTGGTGCTGCGCACCGACACCTCGGGCGACCCGACCTTCGCCGAGCTGCTCGCCCGGGTCCGGGACACCGCCCTGGCCGGGTACGCGCACCAGGACCTGCCGTTCGAGTACCTGGTCGAGGCCCTCAACCCAGTGCGGTCGCTCTCCCACCACCCGCTGTTCCAGATCATGCTGGTGCTGCAGAACAACGACCGGGCCGAGTTCGCCCCGCCCGGACTTCGAGTCGAGGAGCTGGAACTGGCCAACGCCACGGCCAAGTTCGACCTGGTCCTCTCGCTGGCCGAGCGGCACGCCGAGGACGGCTCCCCGGCCGGGATCGACGCGTTCGTCCAGTTCGCGACCGACCTGTACGACCCGGCGACCGTGGAGACGATGATCGCGCGCCTGGTCCGGCTGCTGAGCGCGGCCGTCGCCGACCCGCACCTGCGGCTCGGCCGGCTCGACCTGCTGTCCGCCGAGGAGTGCCGCGAGTTGCTGCCCGCCGTCGAGGGCGGGGCGGCCGTCGTGAGCCTGCCGGAGGCCTTCGCGGCGCAGGTGGAGGCGACGCCGGATGCGGTTGCTCTGGTCGGCGGGGAACGTGAGTTGACGTACCGTCAACTAGACGCCTGGGCCAACCGTTTCGCGCATGCGTTGATCGCCCGGGGTGTCGGCTCCGAGAAGATCGTGGCGATCGCGCTGCCGCGCTCGGTGGAGTTCGTGGTCGCCGTCCTGGGTGTGCTGAAGACGGGAGCCGCCTATCTGCCGGTGGATCCTGCGTACCCAGAGGCGCGGATCGCGTTCATGCTGGAGGACGCCCAGCCGACCGTGGTGGTCAACGACCCGGCGACCGTGGCCGAGACGTCGGAGCGGCCGGAGACCGACCCGGCCGTTGCCGTGGACGTCCGGCACCCGGCGTACGTGATCTACACCTCGGGTTCGACCGGCCGGCCCAAGGGTGTGGTGGTGAGCCACGAGGGCCTGCCCGCAATGGTGGCCGAGCAGGTCGAGCAGCTCGGCATCGGTGCCGGCAGCCGGGTGCTCCAGTTCGCCTCGCCGAGCTTCGACGCCTCGGTGTGGGACCTGTTCGGCGCCCTGCTCACCGGTGCCGCCCTGGTACTGGCGCCCGCGACCGAGCCGGTCGCCGCGCTGACCGATCCAAGCCTTGCGCTGACCCATGCCCTCGTGCCGCCGTCCGTGCCGGCGGTACTGTCGCCGGACGACGTGGCCGTGCCGACGCTACTGGTCGGCGGTGAGGCGTGCGGGCCCGATCTGGTGGCGCGTTGGGCGCCGGGCCGGCGTCTGATCAACTCCTACGGTCCGACGGAGACGACGGTGACCGCGACGATGAGCGAGCCGCTGTCGCCGGGGCCGAGCGTGCCGCCGATCGGCCGTCCCATCGCCGGGTTCCGGACGTACGTGCTGGACCAGCGGCTGTGCCTGGTGCCGCCCGGCGTGACGGGGGAGCTGTACATCGCGGGCCCAGGGCTCGCGCGCGGCTATCTGAACCGGCCCGGGCTCACCGCCGGGCGGTTCGTGGCATGCCCGTTCGGTGCGGCGGGCGCGCGGATGTACCGCACCGGCGACCTGGTGCGCCGACGCGCGGACGGTCAGCTGGAGTACGTCGGCCGTACCGACGACCAGGTCAAGGTCCGGGGCTTCCGGATCGAACTCGGCGAGATCGAGGCGGCACTGGCGGAACACCCGCAGGTCGCGCGGGCCGCCGTGATCGTCCGGGAGGACCGGGCGGAGGACGCCCGCCTGGTCGCCTACCTGGTGCCCGCCACCGGAGCGGAGCTTCGGCCGGAGGACCTGCGGGCGCACCTGCGCGAGCGGCTGCCGGACTACATGGTGCCGACCGCGTTCGTCCCTCTCGACGCCCTGCCGCTGAACGTCAGCGGCAAGCTGGACCGGCGCGCGCTGCCCGAGCCCGAGTCCACCGCGACGCGGGTCGGCCGGGCACCGCACACTCCTCAGGAACACGTGCTGGCCGGGCTGTTCGCCGAGGTGCTGGGCCTGCCTCAGGTCGGTGTCGACGACGACTTCTTCGACCTGGGCGGACACTCCCTGCTGGCCACCCGGTTGGTGGCCCGGGTCCGTGCGACCCTGGGCGTGGAGCTGGCGCTGCACACCATGTTCCGCAACCCGACCGTGGCCGGTCTGGCCGCCGGCCTGGGTGGCGCGGACCGGGCCCGGCTCGCCCTGGGACGGGCGGAGCGGCCCGAGCTGGTGCCGCTGTCGTCCGCTCAGCGGAGGCTGTGGTTCCTGCGCCAGTTGGAGGGCGACGGCTCGGTCTACAACATGCCGCTCGCGTGGCGGCTCTCCGGACCGCTGGACCTGGCGGCCCTGGAGGCGGCGCTGGGCGACGTCGTCGACCGGCACGAAACCCTGCGCACGGTCTTCCCGGCAGTGGACGGCGTGCCCTACCAGCAGGTGCTGGCCGCCGGAGCGGTGCGCCCGAGGCTGTCGGTCACCCCGGCCGACGAGACGGCCCTGCCGGGACTGCTGGCCGGGGCCGCAGTGCGCGGATTCGACCTCGCGGCCGAACCGCCGCTGCGCGCCGAGGTGTTCCAGCTCTCGGCGGACGAGCACGTGCTGCTGCTGGTGGTGCACCACATCGCCGGTGACGGCTGGTCGCTGGGCCCGCTGGCCGCCGACCTGGCCACCGCGTACGCGGCGCGCCGCCAGGGAGAGGAACCGCGGTGGGCGCCGCTGCCCGTGCAGTACGCCGACTACACCCTGTGGCACGACCGGCTGCTCGGGGACCGTGACGACCCCGCGAGCCTGTTCGCCCGGCAGGCGGCCTACTGGACGGAGCGCCTCGCCGACCTGCCCGAGCAGATCCGGCTGCCCGCCGACCGAACCCGTCCGGCGACCACCTCGTACCAGGGCGGGCACCTGGCGATCGACCTGGCTCCGGAGCTGCACGGCGCACTGGTGCGCCTGGGCCGGGAGCACGGGGCCAGCGTCCACATGGTGCTCCAGGCCGCGCTGGCGGCGCTGCTGGACAAGCTCGGCGCGGGCACGGACATCCCGGTCGGCAGCCTGATCGCCGGGCGGACCGACCAGGCGCTGGACGACCTCGTCGGCTTCTTCGTCAACACCCTGGTACTGCGCACCGACACCTCGGGTGACCCGACCTTCGCCGAACTGCTGCTCCGGGTCCGGGAGAGCGCGCTCGGCGCGTACGCCCACCAGGACCTGCCGTTCGAGCACGTCGTCGAGGCCCTCAACCCGTCCCGGTCGCTCGCCCGGCAGCCGTTGTTCCAGGTGCTGCTCGCGCTGCAGAACGTGCCCCGCACCGAGTTCGCGCTGAGCGGTCTGAACGCCGAGATCCTCCTGGTCCGGACGCCCACGGCGATGTTCGACCTCGGCTTCCACCTGCTGGAGCGGGGCGGCACCGGCGGGCGGGCCGAGGGCATCGTCGGGCGGGTCGAGTACAGCACCGACCTGTTCGACCACGCCACGGTGGAGGCGCTGGTCGACCGCTGGCTGCGGCTGCTGGCGGCAGTGGTCGCCGAGCCCGACCGGCCACTCAGCCGGATCGACGTGCTCACCGCCGAGGAGCGGCACGAGCTGCTGGTCGCCCGCAACGACACCGAGTGCCCGGCTCCCGTCGCCACCCTTTCGGCGCTGTTCGAGGCGCAGGTCCGGGCGACCCCGGAGGCCCAGGCGGTGGTGTTCGAGGACACCGTGCTGACGTACCGCGAGCTGAACCGCCGGGCCAACCGCCTGGCGCACGCGCTGATCGCGCGCGGGGTGGGGCCGGAGCAGGTCGTCGCCCTGCGGCTGCCGCGCTCCGCCGAGCTGGTGGTCGCCGTCCTCGCGGTGCTCAAGACCGGAGCGGCCTACCTGCCGGTCGACCCGGACTACCCGGCCGCCCGCATCGCCTACATGCTGGAGGACGCGCGACCGTCCGTGGTGCTCGACGACCTCGCGGCCGTCACGCCGTCCGACGAGCAGCCGGAGCACGACCCGGCCGTCGGCGTGGACGCGCGCCACCCGGCCTACGTCATCTACACCTCAGGCTCCACCGGCCGGCCCAAGGCCGTGGTGATGCCCGCCGCCGGACTGCTGAACCTGCTGGCGTGGCACCACCGCGCCGTCGGTGGCGAACCCGGCACGCGCACCGCGCAGTTCACGGCGATCAGCTTCGACGTCTCGGTGCAGGAGCTGCTCTCCGCGCTGCTGTACGGCAAGACGCTGGTGGTGCCGACCGAGGAGCAGCGCCGCAGCGCCGAGCTGTTCGCGCACTGGCTGGACCGGCACCGGGTCGGCGAGCTGTTCGCGCCCAACCTGGTGGTCGAGGCGCTGGCCGAGGCCGCCGAGGAGGCCGGGCTGGAGCTGCCCGACCTGCGGCTGGTCGCCCAGGCCGGCGAGGCGATGCGCCTCGGCGGTGCCGTGCGCCGCTTCCAGGCCCGTCGACCGGGCCGGGTGCTGCACAACCACTACGGCCCCGCCGAGACCCATGTGATCACCGCCTACCCGCTGCCGGCCGACCCGGCGGACTGCCCGATCCCGGTGCCGATCGGCCGTCCGATCGCCAACTGCCAGGCATACGTGCTGGATTCGGCGCTGCGGCCGGTCGCCCCCGGGGTGCTGGGCGAGCTGTACCTCGCCGGGACGGGGCTCGCCCGCGGCTACCTGAACCGGCCCGGGCTCACCGCCGGGCGCTTCGTCGCCAACCCGTACGGTCCGGCCGGCGCGCGGATGTACCGCACCGGTGACCTGGTCCGCTGGCGCGCCGACGGCGAGCTGGAGTTCGCCGGGCGGGTGGACCACCAGGTGAAGGTCCGCGGGTTCCGGATCGAGCCGGGCGAGATCGAGGCCGAGCTGACGGCCCACCCGGGCGTCGCCCAGGTCGCGGTGCTCGCCCGCGAGGACCGGGGCGAGACCAGGATCGTCGCGTACGTGGTGCCCTCGGCGCACGGCCCGGCCACCGCCGCCGCGCTGGCGGCGTACCTGCGCGACCGGCTGCCCGACTACCTGGTGCCGTCGGCGTTCGTCCCGCTGGACGCGCTGCCGCTGACGCCCAACGGCAAGCTGGACCGCGCCGCGCTGCCCGCGCCCGAGCCGACGGGCACGACCGGCGGCCGGGCGCCGCGCACCCCGCAGGAGCAGATCCTGTGCGAGCTGTTCGCCGAGGTCCTGGGCCTGCCGCAGACCGGGGTCGACGAGGACTTCTTCGACCTGGGCGGGCACTCGCTGCTCGCCACCCGGCTGGTGTCACGGGTCCGGGCGACCCTCGGGGTCGAACTGGAGCTGCGCGACCTGTTCCGCACCCCGACGCCGGCCGGGCTGGCGGCCGGGCTGCACGACGCCGCCTCCGCGCGGCAGGCCCTGGCACCCCAGCCCCGCCGCGAGCCGATGCCGTTGTCGTTCGCCCAGCGCCGACTCTGGTTCCTCCAGCAGTTCGGGGCACCGAGCGCCACCTATCACATGCCGTTGGCACTGCGGCTGACCGGCGACCTCGACCGGGCCGCGCTGAGCGCCGCCCTCGCGGACGTGGTGGCCCGGCACGAGACCCTGCGCACGGTCTTCCCGCACACCGCCGGCGTCCCGCATCAGCGGGTGCTGGACACCACCGAGGCTGCCGTCCCGCTGACGGTGCGCGCGGCCGGTGAGGCCGAGGTGCCGGCCCTGCTGCGCGAGGCGGCGGTGCGCGGATTCGACCTGACCTCGGAAGTGCCGCTGCGCGCCGAGCTGTTCGCGATCGCGCCGGATGACCACGTGCTGCTGCTGGTGATGCACCACATCGCCGGTGACGGCTGGTCCATGGGCCCGCTGGCCCGCGACCTCGCCACCGCCTACGTCGCCCGGCGCGGCGGCGGGGCGCCCGAATGGCAGCCGCTGCCGGTGACGTACGGCGACTACACCCTGTGGCAGCACGAGATCCTCGGCGACGAGCGCGACACGGACAGCGTCTTCGCCCGCCAGGTCGCCTACTGGACCGAGGCGTTGGCGGGGCTGCCCGAACAGCTGCGGCTGCCCGTCGACCGGCCGCGCCCGGCTGCCGTGTCGTACGGCGGCGACCTGCTGGAACTCCGGATCGACGCCGAACTGCACGCCGCTCTGGTGCAGTTGGCGCGGCGTTCGGGGTCGAGTCTGTTCATGGTGCTGCAGGCGGCGTTGGCGGCGCTGTACACGCGGCTGGGTGCGGGGACGGACATCCCGATCGGGAGCCCGATCGCGGGGCGCACGGACGAGGCGCTGGACGATCTGGTCGGGTTCTTCGTCAACACGCTGGTGCTGCGCACGGACACGAGCGGTGATCCGAGTTTCGCCGAGCTGCTGGAGCGGGTGCGGGAGACGGCGCTGTCGGCGTACGCGCACCAGGACGTGCCGTTCGAGCACCTGGTGGAGGTGCTGAACCCGTCCCGGTCGCTGTCCCACCACCCACTGTTCCAGACCGGACTGGTGGTGCAGAACGCGCCGATGGGCCGGTTCTCGTTGCCCGGCCTGGACGTCGCCACCTACGCGGTGGCCACCGGAACCGCCAAGTTCGACCTCGGGGTGAGCCTCGTCGAACAGTTCGGTCCGGACGGAAGCCCCGCCGGGATCGTCGGCGCGGTCGAGTACAGCACCGACCTGTTCGACCGCTCGACGGTCGAGGCCCTGGTCGCCCGGTGGACCCGGCTGTTGGCGGCGGTCGCCGCCGCCCCGGACCTGCCGATCGGGCGGATCGACCTCCTCGACGCCGACGAGCGGTACCGGCTGCTGGAGCGGGGCAACGAGACCGCCCGCGAGGTCGGCGCCGTCCCGGTGCCGGATGCCTTCGCGGCGCAGGTCGCGGCCACTCCGGACGCACTCGCGCTCGTCTGCGGTGGCACGGAGTTGACGTACCGTCAATTGAACGCTCGGGCGAACCGGTTCGCGCATGCGCTGATCGCGCGGGGTGTCGGCCCGGAGCAGGTGGTGGCGGTGGCGCTGCCGCGTTCGGTGGAGTCGGTGGTGGCGGTCCTCGGCATCCTGAAGGCCGGGGCCGCGTACCTGCCGGTGGATCCGGCGTACCCGCAGGCGCGGATCGCCTTCATGCTGGAGGACGCGCGGCCGGCCCTGGTGGCCGACGACCCGGCGATGCTGGCCGAGGGGGACTGGCCGGAGAGCGATCCGGCGGTCGTGGTGGACGCTCGGCATCCGGCCTACGTGATCTACACCTCGGGCTCGACCGGTCGGCCCAAGGGCGTCGTGGTGAGCCACGCCGGCGTGTCCGGCCTGGTGGCGGCGCAGGCGGAGCGGCTCGGCGTGGCGCCGGGCAGCCGGGTGCTCCAGTTCGCCTCGCCCAGCTTCGACGCGTCCTTCTGGGACCTGTGCAGTGCCGTGCTCACCGGCGCCGCCCTCGTGCTGGCCCCGTCCGAGGCCCCGCTGGAGGCCCTGACGGACCGCCGGTTGGACGTCACCCACGTGACACTGCCGCCCTCGGCCCTGGCCGCGCTGGACGGCGCCGACCTCACGGCCACCACCCTGGTGGTGGCGGGTGAGGCCTGTGCGCCGGAGCTGGTGGAACGCTGGGCGCCCGGGCGCCGGATGATCAACGCGTATGGTCCGACGGAGACGACGGTGTGCGCGACGATGAGCGACCCGCTGTCGCCCGGCTCGGGCGTGCCGCCGATCGGCCGACCGGTCGCGGACTTCCGGGTGTACGTGCTGGACGAGCGGCTGCGCATCGTGCCGCCGGGTGTGGCGGGCGAGCTCTACGTCGCGGGCGCCGGTCTGGCGCGTGGCTACCTGAACCGGCCGGGCCTGACGGCCGGGCGCTTCACGGCCTGCCCGTTCGGCCCGGCGGGTGCGCGGATGTACCGTACGGGCGACCTGGTGCGCTTCCGTTCCGACGGCGAGCTGGAGTACCTCGGCCGCGCCGACGACCAGGTGAAGGTGCGCGGTTTCCGCGTCGAACTCGGCGAGGTCGAGGCGGCGCTCGCCGAGCACCCCGGCGTCGCCCAGGCTGCCGTCCTGGCCCAGGACGACCGGCTCATCGGCTACGTGGCGGCCCGTCCCGACGCGGCCGTGCGCCCCGCGGAGCTGGCGGCGTACCTGCGTGACCGGCTGCCCGACTACCTGGTGCCGGCCGTGTTCACGGTGCTGGACGCGCTGCCGCTGACGCCGAACGGGAAGCTGGACCGGGCGGGGCTGCCCGCTCCCGACCTCGGCTCGGCCGAGGCCGGGCGGGCGCCGCGCACCCCGCAGGAGCAGATCCTGTGCGAGCTGTTCGCCGAGGTGCTCGGCGTGTCGGGGGTCGGGGTCGACGACGACTTCTTCGACCTGGGCGGCCACTCCCTGCTCGCCACTCGGCTGGCCGCGCGGGTGCGCTCGGTGCTCGGCGTGGAGCTGGGGCTGCGCGCGCTGTTCCAGGCGCCCACCGTGGCGGGCCTGGCCGAGGCGTTGGCCGGAGCCGGCCGCGCCCGCCCGGCGCTGACCGTGCGCGAGCGGCCGGACGCGGTGCCGCTGTCCTTCGCCCAGCGCCGGCTCTGGTTCCTGCACCGCATGGACTCCGCGGCCGCGACCTACCACATCCCGCTGGCACTCCAGCTGACCGGGACGCTCGACCGGGCGGCGCTGGACGAAGCGCTCGCCGACGTCGTGGCCCGGCACGAGAGCCTGCGGACGGTCTTCCCGGAGGTCGACGGCGTACCGTGCCAGCGCGTCCTGGACCCGGCTGCGGCCCGGCCCCGGGCGCGGCTGAGCCAGGTGTCGGAGCCCGAACTGCCGGACCGGCTCGCCGAGTTCGCCCGGCGGCCCTTCGACCTGGAGACGGAAGCGCCGCTGCGGGCGGAGCTGTTCGCGATCGCGCCGGACGAGCACGTGCTGCTGCTGGTGATGCACCACATCGCCGGTGACGGCTGGTCCACCGGCCCGCTGGCCCGTGACCTGGCCGAGGCGTACGCCGCCCGGAGCGAGGGGCGTGCGCCGGGCCGGCCGGACCTTCCGGTGCAGTACGCCGACTACACGCTGTGGCAGCGTGACCTGCTCGGCGACGCCGCCGACCCGCAGAGCCGGTTCGCCGAGCAGCTCGACTACTGGAAGCGACAGCTCTCCGAGCTGCCGGAGCTGCTCCAACTGCCCGCCGACCGGCCGCGGCCGGCCGTCGCGGGCTGGCACGGGGACCACGTCGGCCTGGAGCTGAGCCCCGAACTGCACGCCGATCTGGCGCGGTTGGCGCGGCGTTCGGGGTCGAGTCTGTTCATGGTGCTGCAGGCGGCGTTGGCGGCGCTGTACACGCGGCTGGGTGCGGGGACGGACATCCCGATCGGGAGCCCGATCGCGGGGCGCACGGACGAGGCGCTGGACGATCTGGTCGGGTTCTTCGTCAACACGCTGGTGCTGCGCACGGACACGAGCGGTGATCCGAGTTTCGCCGAGCTGCTGGAGCGGGTGCGGGAGACGGCGCTGTCGGCGTACGCGCACCAGGACGTGCCGTTCGAGCACCTGGTGGAGGTGCTGAACCCGTCCCGGTCGCTGTCCCACCACCCACTGTTCCAGACCATCCTGGCCGTGCAGAACGCGCCGATGGGCCGGTTCTCGTTGCCCGGCCTGGACGTCGCCACCTACGCGGTGGCCACCGGAACCGCCAAGTTCGACCTCGGGGTGAGCCTCGTCGAACAGTTCGGTCCGGACGGAAGCCCCGCCGGGATCGTCGGCGCGGTCGAGTACGCCACCGACCTGTTCGACCGCTCGACGGTCGACGCCCTCGCCCGGCGCTGGACGCTCCTGCTGGAGGCGGTCGCCGCCGACCCGGACCAGCCGATCGGGCGGATCGACCTCCTCGACGCCGACGAGCGGTACCGGCTGCTGGAGCGGGGCAACGAGACCGCCCGCGAGGTCGGCGCCGTCCCGGTGCCGGATGCCTTCGCGGCGCAGGTCGCGGCCACTCCGGACGCACTCGCACTCGTCTGCGGTGACACGCAGTTGACGTACAGTCAGTTGAATGCCCGGGCGAACCGGTTCGCGCATGCGCTGATCGCGCGGGGTGTCGGCCCGGAGCAGGTGGTGGCGGTGGCGCTGCCGCGTTCGGTGGAGTCGGTGGTGGCCGTCCTCGGTGTGCTGAAGGCCGGGGCCGCGTACCTGCCGGTGGATCCGGCGTACCCGCAGGCGCGGATCGCGTTCATGCTGGCGGACGCCCGTCCGGCGGTGGTGGTCGACGACCCGGCGATGGTGGCCGAGGCCGCCGCGTGGCCGGACACCGACCCCGCCGTCGCGCTCGACGTCCGGCATCCGGCGTACGTGATCTACACCTCCGGCTCGACCGGCCGCCCCAAGGGCGTCGTGGTCGGCCACGGCGGTGTGGCGAGTCTGGTCGCCGGACAGATCGAACGGTTCGCGATCGAACCCGACAGCCGGGTGCTCCAGTTCGCCTCGCCCAGCTTCGACGCCTCGGTGTCCGAGATCTACACCGCCCTGCTGTGCGGCGCGGCCCTGGTGCTGCCCCCCGCGGCCGAGCCGCTCGCCGCGCTGACCGACCCGGACCTCGCGATCACCCACGTGACCGTGCCGCCGTCCGTCCTGGCCGCCGTGCCGGAGGGTTCGGTGGCCGTGTCGACGCTGGTCGTGGCGGGCGAGGCGTGCCCGCCGGAGCTGGTGGAGCGCTGGGCGCCCGGCCGACGGATGATCAACGCGTACGGCCCGACGGAGACGACGGTGTGCGCGACGATGAGCGACCCGCTGTCCCCGGGGGCGGGCGTGCCGCCCATCGGCCGGCCGATCGCCAATGCCCGGGTGTACGTGCTGGACGAGCGGCTGCGCCCGGTGCCCCCGGGCGTGCCGGGTGAGCTCTACGTCGCGGGCGCCGGTCTGGCGCGCGGCTACCTGAACCGGCCGGGCCTGACGGCCGGACGGTTCGTGGCCTGCCCGTTCGGCTCCGGCGGGAATGGGCCCCTCGCCCCCAGCCCGGCGGCTGGGAGGTGCCCCCAGCCCGATGGCGGGCGAGGAGGGAGGATGTACCGCACTGGCGACCTGGTGCGCTTCCGCACCGACGGCCAGCTGGAATACGTCGGCCGCGCCGACGACCAGGTGAAGGTGCGCGGTTTCCGCGTCGAGCCCGGGGAGGTCGAGGCGGCGCTCGCCGAGCACCCCGGCGTCGCCCAGGCCGCCGTCCTCGCCCAGGACGACCGGCTCATCGGCTACGTCGTCCCGCGCCAGGACACGGCCCGGGACAGCGGCCTCGAAGCCGACCACGTGAGCGAGTGGCAGGACATCTACGACGCCCTGCCCATCGCTCCCGAGGAAGCCGCCTTCGGCCAGAACTTCGTCGGCTGGAACAGCAGTTACGACGCCAGCCCGATCCCGGTCGAGCAGATGCGGGAATGGCGGGACGCCACCGTGGCCCGCATCCTGGCCCTGCGCCCCCGCCGGGTGCTGGAGGTCGGCGTCGGCACCGGACTGCTGCTCTCGCAGATCGCACCGCACTGCGAGACCTACTGGGCGACGGACTTCTCCGCCACCGCGATCGACGCGCTGACCGCCCAGGTCGCCCGGCAGGGGGACCTCGCCGAGCGCGTGGTGCTGCAGACCCGGCCGGCCCACGACACCGACGGGCTGCCGGCCGGGCGGTTCGACACCATCGTGATCAACTCGGTGGTGCAGTACTTCCCGTCCGCCGACTACCTCGCCGACGTGATCGACCGGCTGATGGGGCTGCTCGCCCCGGGTGGCGCACTCTTCATCGGCGACGTCCGCAACCTGCGACTGCTGCGCCCGCTGGCCGCGGCCGTCCAACTGCACCGGACCGGTGAGGGCGGCGACCTAGCCGCGGTGCGCCGCGCGGTGGAGCAGGCCGTCAGGGTCGAGAAGGAACTCCTGGTCGACCCGGACTTCTTCACCGTCCTACGGGAGCGCGGCGCGGACATCGGTGCGGTGGCCGTGGAGGTCAAGCGCGGCCGCCACCACAACGAACTGACCCGCTACCGCTACGACGTGACGCTGCACAAGCCGCCGGTCGCCCCGGCGGCCCCGAGCCGGCCCGTCGAGCTGGAGTGGGGGCGGCAGATCGCCGGGGTGGCCGAACTGCGGGAGCTCCTCGCCCGGCCGCTCGCGGACGTGCTGCGGATCACCGGGGTGCCGAACCGCCGCGTGGTGCGGGAGTCCGCCCTGGCCCGGGCGGTGCAGGACGGCGACGGCTCGCTCGCCGAGCTGCTGGAGCGGCTGCACGCCCCGCAGGAGGGCGACCTCCCCGACCCGGAGGACTTCCACGCCCTCGGGCTGGAGTTCGACCGCCGGGTGGGCGTCACCTGGTCGGCCACCACGGCCGACGCCCTGGACGTCGTCTTCGCCGACCCGCGGGCGCACCACGGCTTCCCGGTCGAGCCGACCCGGCCGGGCCGGGCCACCGGCCGGGAGCTGTCGTCGCTGACCAACCGCCCGACCGGCGGCCGGGGCACCGGGGCCCTCCTCGGTGAACTCCGCGACTGGCTGCGCGGGCGGCTGCCGGACTACCTGGTCCCGTCGGCGTTCGTGGCGCTGGAGGCGCTGCCGCTGACGGCCAGCGGCAAGCTCGACCGCCGCGCGCTGCCCGCCCCCGACCTCGGCTCGGCCGGAGCCGGACGGGCGCCGCGCACCCCGCAGGAGCAGCTCCTCGCCGAGCTGTTCGCCGAGGTGCTCGGGCTGGCGCAGGTCGGTGTCGAGGACAGCTTCTTCGACCTGGGCGGGCACTCGCTGCTGGCGACCCGCCTGGCGTCCCGGGTCCGGGCCGTCCTCGGCACCGAGCTGGAGGTGCGGACGCTGTTCGAGCACCCGACGGTGGCCGCCCTGGCGGCCCGCCTCGACGGCTCCGTGACGCGGCGACCGGCGCTGACCGCGCGGCCGCGCCCCGAGCGGGTCCCGCTGTCCTTCGCCCAGCGCCGGCTCTGGTTCCTGCACCGGATGGACGGTCCCAGCGCCACCTACAACATGCCGCTCGCGCTGCGCCTGGACGGCCCGCTCGACCAGCCGGCGCTGCGGGCCGCGCTCGCCGACGTGACCGCCCGGCACGAGAGCCTGCGAACGGTGCTCCGCGAGGTGGACGGGGTGCCGTACCAGCTGGTGCTCGGCGCGGCGGAGGCGAGCCCGGGGCTCCCGGTGGTCGAACTCGACGAGAGCGGGCTCTCCGAGCGGCTGGCCCGGGGCGCCCAGCTCGGCTTCGACCTGGCCGCCGAACCGCCGATCCGGGCGGAGCTGTACGCGCTCGCCCCCGAACGGCACGTGCTGCTCGTCGTGGTCCACCACATCGCCGGCGACGGCTGGTCGATGGGCCCGCTCTCCCGGGACCTGGCCGCGGCCTACGGGGCCCGCTGCCGGGGCGAGGAGCCGCTGTGGTCCCCGCTGCCGGTCCAGTACGCCGACTACACCCTGTGGCAGCGCGAGCTGCTCGGCGAGGCGGCCGACCAGGAGAGCCTGTTCACCCAGCAACTTGACTATTGGAAGCACGAGTTGGCTGGTCTGCCGGACCAGATCCGGCTGCCCGCCGACCGACCCAGGCCGGCCGAGGCCTCCCAGCGCGGCGGTCGGGTCGAGGTGCAGCTGGACACTGACCTGCACCGGGAGCTGCGGGACCTGGCCGCCGCGCAGGGTGCCAGCATGTTCATGGTGCTCCAGGCGGGCCTCGCCGCCCTGCTCACCCGGCTCGGCGCCGGCACCGACATCCCGATCGGCAGCCCGATCGCCGGGCGGACCGACCAGGCGCTGGACGAACTCGTCGGGTTCTTCGTCAACAGCCTGGTGCTGCGCACCGACACCAGCGGTGACCCCGGCTTCGCCGAACTGATCGGTCGGGTCCGGCAGAAGGCGCTGGCCGCGTACGCCCACCAGGACTTGCCGTTCGAGTACCTGGTGGAGGCCGTCAACCCCACTCGGTCGCTGGCCCACCATCCGCTGTTCCAGGTCATGCTGGCCCTGCAGAACGCGCCGGTCGGCGAGTTCACCCTGCCCGGCCTGGAGACCTCCTACCTGGCGGCTCCGACCGACACCGCGCGGGTCGACCTGACCGTCAGCCTGGCCGAGCGGTACGGCCCGGACGGAAGCCCGGCGGGCGTGGTCGGCGCGGTCGAGTACGCGACCGATCTGTTCGACCCGGGCACCGTGGAGCGGCTCGTCGCCCGCTGGACGCGACTGTTGCGCGCGGCCGCCGCCGAGCCGCACCGGCCGATCGGCCGACTCGACCTGCTGTCCGGGCAGGAGCGCCGCGAGCTGCTGGTCGGGTTCAACCGGACCGGGGCCGAGCTGCCCGAGGCCGGCCTGCCGGAGCTGTTCGGCCGCCAGGTGGCGGCCGCGCCGGACGCGGTCGCGGTCGTCGCGGGTACGACCGAGCTGACCTACCGGGAGCTCGACCGGCGGGCCAACCGCCTGGCCCGGGCCCTGATCGGGCAGGGCGTGCGGCCGGAGACCCCGGTCGCGGTGCTGCTGGAGCGCTCCGCGGAACTCGTCACGGCGATCCTGGCGATCGTCAAGGCGGGCGGTGCGTACGTCCCGCTCGACCCGCGGTTCCCGTCCTCCCGGACCGATCTGATCGTCCGGGAGACCGGCGCCGCGCTGGTCCTCACCGAGGACGTGCTGGCCGCGCTCAGCCAGGCCGAGCCCGACGACTCCGACCCGGAAGTCACCTGCGATCCACGGCAGTTGGCGTACGTGATGTACACCTCCGGCTCGACCGGCCGCCCGAAGGGCGTCGGGGTCACCCACCGGGACGTGGCGGCGCTCGCGCTCGCCCCGTGCTGGCGCGAGGGGGGCCACGACCGGGTGCTGCTGCACTCGCCGACGGCCTTCGACGCCTCGACGTACGAGTTCTGGGTGCCGCTCCTCGGTGGTGGCCGGGTGGTCGTCGCGCCGCCCGGCCGGCTCGACCTCGACCTGCTGGCGGCAACGGTCGCCGAGCACGGGGTGACCGGACTGTGGCTGACGGCCGGTCTGTTCCGGCTGGTGGCCGAGGAACGGCCGGAGCTGCTCGCCGGGGTCCGCGAGGTGTGGACTGGCGGTGACGTGGTGCCGCCGGGGGCCGTCGCCCGGGTCCTGGCGGCCTGCCCGGACCTCGCCGTGGTGAACGGCTACGGCCCGACCGAGACCACGACCTTCGGCGCCCACCACCGGGTCCGCACCCTCTCGGAGCGCGCCGCGACCGTGCCGATCGGCCGGCCCATGGCGAACATGCGGGCCTACGTGCTGGACGCCGGACTGCACCCGGTGCCGCCGGGCGTGACCGGCGAGCTGTACCTCGCCGGGGCGGGCGTGGCCCGGGGCTACCTGGGCCGACCCGGCCTGACGGCCGAGCGGTTCGTCGCCTGCCCGTACGCGGAGGGCGGGCCCCTCCTGCCCGATGACGGGCACGGAGGGCGGATGTACCGCACCGGGGACCTCGCCCGGTGGCTGCCCGACGGCACCCTGGAGTTCGTCGGCCGGGCCGACGACCAGGTCAAGCTGCGCGGCTTCCGGATCGAACCCGGCGAGGTCGAGGCCGTGCTCGCCGGGTGCCCCGGCGTCGCCCAGGCGGCCGTCCTCGCCCGCGAGGACCAGCCCGGCGACCAGCGCCTGGTCGCCTACCTGGTGCCCGTCGACGGGCAGCCGCCCGCGCCGGACGAGCTCGCCCGCCGGCTCGGCCGCGAACTGCCCGAGTACATGGTGCCCTCGGCCTTCGTCACCCTGGAGCGGCTGCCGCTGACCGCCAACGGCAAGCTGGACCGGGCCGCTCTGCCAGCGCCCGCGTATGAGGCGACGGGCACCGGCCGCGGCCCCCGTACCCCGCAGGAACAGCTGCTGTGCGAGCTGTTCGCCGAGATCCTCGGCCGGGAGCAGGTCCACATCGACGACGACTTCTTCGACCTCGGCGGGCACTCGCTGCTGGCCGCCCGGCTGGTCTCCCGCGTCCGCGAGACGCTGGGCGTCCACGTGGGCCTGCGCACCCTGTTCGAGGCGCCGACGGTGGCCGGACTGACCGAGCGCCTGGCCATGAGTGACCCCGAGGAGGCCTTCGACGGGCTGCTGCCGCTGCGTCCGACCGGCAGTCTGCCGCCACTGTTCTGCGTCCATCCCGGCGGCGGCATCAGCTGGTCGTACTCCGGGCTGCTGAACCACATCGGCCCGGACCGCCCGGTCTACGCACTCCAGGCCCGGGGCCTCGCGCGCCCGGAGGCCCTGCCCGGTTCCTACGAGGAGATGGCGGCCGACTACGCCGACCAGATCCGCAAGGTCCAGCCCGAGGGCCCGTACCACCTGCTGGGTTGGTCCGCCGGCGGGCTGATCGCCCACGCGATCGCCTGCGAGTTCCAGGCCAGGGGGGAGCAGACCGCCGTGCTGGCGATCCTCGACGCCTACCCGGTGCAGGACATCACGTTCGAGGAGGTGCCCGTGCCCGCCGAGCGGGACGTCCTGGTCGGAATCATGGACATCGACCCGGGGGAACTGGGGGACGAGCCCCTGACCTACGCCGAAGTCGCCGAGATCCTCAGCCGGCGCGGCAGCGCCCTGGCCTGCCTGGACGAGCGGCGGATCGGCGCCGTCGTCGAGATCATGATCAACAACGCCAAGCTGGCGGTCGCCTACGCCCCGGCCCGCTTCGACGGCGACCTGCTGCTGTTCAACTCCACGATCGACCGGACCGAGGACTCGGCCGGCCCCGGGATCTGGCAGCGCTACATCGCCGGGCGGGTCGAGTCGTACGACATCACCACCCGCCACGACCGGATGACCCAGCCCGGTTCGCTGGCCCAGATCGGCCCGATCCTGGCCGCCCGCCTCGCCGAGGCCGCCGGCGGCACCACCATCCCCAACCAGGAGGACTGACCCATGACCAACCCCTTCGACGACCAGGACGGCACCTTCCTCGTGCTCGTCAACTCGGAGAACCAGCACTCGCTGTGGCCCCAGTTCGCGGACGTCCCCGAGGGCTGGACCGTCGCCTACGGCCCCGACACCCACGCCGCCTGCCTGGAGTACGTCGAGCGGTCCTGGACCGATATGCGGCCCCAGAGCCTCATCGACGCCATGGACGCCAAGCGGTAGGGCGGCTCGCAGTGAACCTGACCGAAACCACGGACGCGGCCCGCCCCACGGCGGGCCCGGCCGGGCCGTCCGAGGACCTCGCCGCGGCGCTGCTCACACCCGAGGCCCGTCGGGACCCGTACCCGTTCTACGCGCGCATGCGGCGCGAGAGCCCCGTCCACCGCAGCGCCCAGGGCATCTGGTACCTCACCCGGTACGCCGACGTCGAGGCGGCCCTGGGCGACCTGAGGCTGTCCAACGACCGGGACCGGATGACCACCGCCTTCGGCGCGCAGGGCGGCAACCTCAAGGCCCTCAGTCGGCTCACCGACCGACTCGGCCGGGTGATGACCAACACCGACCCGCCGGACCACGCCCGGCTGCGCAAGCTCGCCAACCGGGCGTTCACCGCCCGGCGTGTCGAGGCGCTGCGCGACGGCATCGAGCGGATCGTCGACCAGCTGGTCGACCGGGCCGTCGAGGCCGGGCCGACCATGGACCTGATCGAGGCGGTCGCCTCCCCGCTGCCGCTGTCCGTCGTCTGCGAGCTGTTCGGTATCCCGCCCGAGGACCGCCCCCAGGTCAAGGCCTGGTTCCGGTGTTTCGGACGGCTGACCGAGGACATCGCCAAGACCGAGGCGGCGATCGACCAGTACGAGGAGTACCTCGCCCGACTCGTCCGCCGACGCCGGGCCGACCCGGGCGACGACCTGATCAGCGCCCTGGTCGCCACCCAGGCGCAGGACGACCGGCTCACCGACTCCGAGCTGCTGTCCACCTGCTTCGTCCTGATCACCGCCGGCGACGAGACCACCACCCACCTGGTCGGCAACGGCACCCTCGCGCTGCTGCGCCACCCCGACCAGCTGGCCCGGCTGCGGGAGGAGCCGGCGCTGATCCGCACCGCCGTCGAGGAACTGTCCCGCTACGACACGCCGACCCAGGCGATCGTCCGGGTCGTCGCCGAGGACCTGGAGATCGGCGGGCGGACGCTGCGGGAGGGCGAGCTGGTGTACCTGTTCCTCGCCGCGACCAACCGTGACCCCGAGCGCTTCGAGGACCCCGACCGGCTCGACCTGACCCGGCCCGGCAACCGGCACCTGAGCTTCGGCAACGGCCCGCACTTCTGCCTCGGCGGGCCGCTGGCCAAGCTCCAGGCGGAGGTGGCGATCGGCACGCTGGTCCGCCGCCTCCCGCGGCTGCGGCTGGCCGACGAGGCCGCCGGCGGGGCGGCGCTCGACTGGCGGCCCAACCCGCTGCAACGGCGGCTCAGCGCCCTCCCGCTCACCTACTGACACCTGAACGACGACGAAGGAGAACTGACCATGGCCCGAGAGTTCGAGGTCCGTCGGGAGCAGGACCTGCCCGCCACACCGGAGCAGGTCTGGGACGCGGTCGCCACCGGCGCCGGCAACCTCGGCTGGCTGTACCCCATGGAGGTCGAGCCGCACGTCGGCGGGAAGGTCACCCGGGGCGCCGCCACCGTCGTGGCGTGGGAGCCGCCGAGCCACTTCGCCACCCGGGCGGCCCAGGACGGCGGGTTCTCCAACACGCTCAGCTACCACATCGAGCCGGCCGCCGGCGGAACCAGCCACCTGCGGATGGGAATCCACTGGGTGCACACGGGCGTCGTCGACGACGCCTGGAACTGGGACACCAAGTCCGACGCGGCCGAGAAGCACGTCGACTTCTACCAGCACGCCCTCGCCGAGTACCTGCGGCACTTCGCCGGCCGCCCGGCCGTCTACGTCAGGGCCCAGCGCCCCGAAACCACCGCCGACCCGGCCGACTTCGCCGCCCTGCGCCGACGCCTCGGCCTCCCCGAGGACGCGGCCGTCGGCGACAGGCTGCGGCTCCACGTCCCCGGTCCGGACGGCGGCCCGGAGGAGGTGGTCGTGGACTGGCTCAGCGCCGACTTCGTCGGCCTGCGCGGCCCCGACGCGCTGTACCGGTTCTTCAACGGCAGCAGCTGGAACTGGCCGATCTGGCTGGGCCACCACCTGTTCGCCGAGGACGCCGACGAGCAGCGGGCCGTCAAGGCGTGGAACGCCTGGCTCAACGACACCCAAGCCTAGGATCACCGATGGAAGCCGCGATGGACGCGATGGAAACCTCGATGGAAACACTGCTCTACGCCGCCGAACTCGTCGAGGAGAACGGCAGTTACACGCTCGTCGTCCAGGACGTGGTCCGGAACACCGTCCAGACCATCCCGGTCCCCAAGTCCATGGTGGACAAGCTCCCGACCTTCCTCTCGGCACTCAGCGCCAAGCTCAACTCCGTGCCGTCGCGCGGCCGCTGGTAGGCCTTCCCGGACACCGTGCGGCGGGCGCCGGACCCGGTCGGCAGGTCGACCCGGTCCGGCGCGGCGATCAGTCGCGCTGGGAGATCGTCGGTTTCCGGTCGGGGAAGGCGGCGAGCAGGGCCAGCCAGAGCTGGAAGCGGTCCTGCATGGACTGCAGCGACCGGCCGGTGAGGCGCTCGATCTGGTCCAGCCGGTAGCGGACGGTGTTCCGGTGGACGTACAGCCGGTCGGCGACCGTCTGGACCGAACAGTCCGCGGCCAGGTAGGCGTGCAGGGTCGCGACGAGGTCGGCGTTGTTGGTCTCGTCGAAGCGGGTGAGCGGGCGCAGCACTTCGGTTGCGAGCTGCTTCAACGGCAGGTCGGGGCTGGACAGCAGCAGCCGCGGCAGGTTGAGCGGGTCGCCGGAGTGGATGCCGGGGCCCCTGGTGAGTGCGGCCTGGGCCTCGAACCAGCTCCAGCGCAGGCCGTCGACGCCCCGGTAGCAGCCGCCGATCCCGACCGCGGCGCGGGTGTCGAGGCCGGATAGCGCGGTGCCGAACCGCCGGGCCAGCTTGTCCACGGACGCGTTCTGCGGGAGTACCGCCACCAGGTACCGGCCGGCCACGGCGGTGAGCACCGGCTCGGGGGAGTCGGGGCGGCCCGCCGTCAGCCAGGGCAGCCGGGCCAGGCGGCCGTCCGCCGCCGGCCCTTCGCCCTCCGGTGCCGGACAGCCCAGGACGACCCGGTGGGCCGCCGTGGTGTCGAGCCCGAACGCGGCGAGCCTGCGCTCGGCGGCGGCCGGTGTGATCACGTCCCGCACGATGTCCTCGACGACCTGGCCGACCAGCTCCCGCCGTCCGGCCAGATGGGCCTGCCGACGGGCCAGCTCCAGGCCGACCAGCCGGACCGCGTACGGGAGCACGTCCGCCGCCCGGCCGGCCGACCGCAGGCACAGGTACGCCGATACCATCCCGTCCACCTGCACCGGCAGGCGCAGTGGACCGGCCCGACCGGGCCCGTCCGGGGACTCCAGCCCGGCCGCCCGGACCTCCTCGACCAGCGCACCGGCCCGCTCCGGGGCGGCGGCGAGCAGCGAGCCGTGGCGGTCGACCACGGCGACCTCGGAGCCGCAGGCGTGCCGCAGCACCCGCAGCAGCGCGGTCAGGCCCTCACCGGTCAGCAGGGCCTGGACCAGCAGGTCGTGCTGATCGACCAGCCGCCGTTGGGCGCTGTGGTCCTCGGCCGCGATCCGTTCGGCGACCAGGCGGTTCACCGCGATGAAGGGCGTCTCGTACGGGACCTCCAGCACCGCCAGGCCCAGCCGTTCGGCCTCGGCCACCGTCGCCCTCGGGACGGTGGGGTGGCTCAGCCCGGTGCCGAAGCCCAACCCGGACGCGCCGGCGGCGGCCACCCGTTGCACGAAAGCGGTCTGTGCGGCAGCGGTCCGCTGCCGCAGGCCCGTGGTGAGGAGCAGCTCGCCGCCCGCCATCCACGGTGTGGGGTCGGCGAGTTCCGTCACCGCGACCCAGCGCACGACGCGTTCGACACCGGCCGTGCCGGTACACAGTCGCAGGCCGAGGCCGTCTTCCCGGAGCAGTTCGCGCAGCGTCACGGACATGCGCCGGACTGTAGCGCCGCACAACTTGGCGGCGGAAGACCGTGCGGCAGTCCATAGCCGGATAGGGGGATTCCTCCTAGGGTTCCCTGCGAGCCGACCGGCACAACCGACCCGACCGAGCCATCCGCCCCGTGCGCGACACCGATCAGAAGGGCAGCAGGAGTTGAAGAGCAACGACCGACCGGACCCCGCCCCCGGGGCGGTGCGGCTCGAAGCGCTGACGAAGACCTTCGACGGCCAGGTCCGCGCGGTCGACGGCGTGGACCTGGAGATCGGCGAGGGCGAGTTCTTCGCGATGCTCGGCCCGTCCGGCTCAGGGAAGACGACGGTGCTGCGCATGGTCGCCGGCTTCGAGGCGCCGAGCGCCGGCCGGGTCCTGCTGGGCGGAGTCGATGTCACCGGACTCGCGCCGTTCGACCGGGACGTCAACACGGTGTTCCAGGACTACGCACTCTTCCCGCACATGACGATCGAGCAGAACGTCGGCTACGGCCTGATGGTCCGCCGGGTGCCCAGGGCCGAGCGGGTGGAGCGGGTGCGCGCGGCGCTCGCGATGGTCCGGCTCGACGGCTTCGAGCGGCGTCGACCGGCCCAGCTCTCCGGTGGCCAGCGCCAGCGGGTCGCCCTGGCCAGGGCGCTGGTGAACCGCCCGAAGGTGCTGCTCCTCGACGAGCCGCTCGGTGCGCTCGACCTGAAGCTCCGTCACGAGATGCAGGGGGAGCTCAAGCGGATCCAGCGCGAGGTCGGGATCACCTTCGTGTTCGTCACCCACGACCAGGACGAGGCGCTGACGATGAGCGACCGGGTCGCGGTGTTCAACGCGGGGCGGATCGAGCAGGTCGGCTCGCCCGCCGAGGTGTACGAGCACCCGGCCACGGCCTTCGTCGCCGGCTTCGTCGGCACCTCCAACCTGCTGGACGGCACGGCGGCCGAGCAGGTCGTGGGCGAGGCCGGGCTGTTCAGCGTCCGGCCGGAGAAGATCCGGATAGCGCACCCGGACGATCCCGCCGGCCCCGACGAGCTGTCGGCGATGGGCCGGGTGGCCGAGGTGGTCTACGCGGGCGGCCACACCCGGTTCCTGGTCGACCTGGAGGCCGGCGGGCGGCTGACCGCCGTCCGGCAGAACCTCGACGAGGGCTCGGCCGACGTCCTGCGCCACCGCGGCACCGACGTCGTGCTCGCCTGGCAGCGCAAGCACACCGTCCGCGTCGGTGGCTGACCCGGTCACCAGCGCCTTCCCCACCAGCAAAGGAACCCATCGCATGCGTATCCGCTCGACCGCCCGCGCCGCGGCCGCCGCCACCGCCGCCGTCCTGTTGGCCGCAGGGTGCGGCAGCAGCGCCGGAAGCACCGGCGCCCACGGTCTCAACCCGCCGAAGCTGCCGATGCTCCAGTCCCTGGGCGCCGGTGAGGGCCAGGTGAACCTGGTCGCCTGGGCCGGCTACGCCGAGGACGGTTCGGACGACAAGAACGTCGACTGGGTCCACCCCTTCGAGCAGCAGACCGGCTGCAAGGTCAACACGAAGATCGCCGGCACCTCGGACGAGATGGTCTCGCTGATGAAGACCGGCCAGTACGACGCCGTCTCGGCGTCCGGAGACGCGACGCTGCGGCTGATCGCGGCCGGCGACGTCGCGCCCGTCAACACCGGCCTGGTGCCGAACTACGCGGACGTCTTCGAGGGCCTGAAGAACCAGCCGTGGAACTCGGTGAACGGCCAGATGTACGGCATCCCGCACGGCCGCGGCGCCAACCTGCTGATGTACCGCACCGACAAGGTCTCGCCAGCACCCGACTCCTGGCGCGTGGTCTTCGACGGCGCCGCGCCCTACGCCGGCCACGTCACCGCCTACGACTCCCCGATCTACATCGCCGACGCGGCGCTGTACCTGATGAAGACGAAGCCGGACCTGGGCATCAAGAATCCCTACGCCCTGGACGACACCCAACTCAAGGCGGCCGTCGACCTGTTGAAGACCCAGCACAAGGCGGTCGGCGAGTACTGGAGCGACTACCAGAAGGCCGAGAACTCCTTCAAGACCGGCGACACCGTGGTCGGCACCACCTGGCAGGTGATCGCCAACATGGCGCAGGCCGACAAGGCGCCGGTCCAGGCGGTGCTGCCGAAGGAGGGCGCGACCGGCTGGTCGGACACCTGGATGGTGTCGGCCAGGGCCGCGCACCCCGACTGCGCCTACCAGTGGCTGAACTGGATCGTCTCGCCGAAGGCCAACGCCCAGGTCGCCGAATGGTTCGGTGAGGCCCCGGCCAACTCCAAGGCCTGCGACCAGACGTCGGACAAGAACTTCTGCACCACCTTCCACGCCACCGACGAGGCGTACTGGAAGAACGTCTACTACTGGACCACCCCGGTCAAGAGCTGCCTGGACGGCCGCGGGGTGGCCTGCACCGACTACGCCGCCTGGACCGCCGCCTGGACCGAGATCAAGGGCTGAGCCATGGCCCTGCTCCAGCGTGGGGGCGGCATGCGGCAGGCGGCCTCCGTCCTGCACCGGCACGCCGGGCTGCGGCTGACGCTGCTGCTGGCGGCGCCGATGGCCTGGCTGGTGCTCGCCTACCTGGGCTCGCTCGCCGTCCTGCTCCTCTCGGCCTTCTGGACGGTTGACGACTTCACCTACAACGTCGTCCGGGCCTGGAACACCGCGAACTTCCACACCGTCCTCACCGAGCCGGTCTACCGGTCGATCGCCCTGCGCACGCTCGGCATCGCCGCCGCGGTCACGGTGATCGACGCCGTGGTGGCGTTCCCGATGGCCTTCTACATGGCCCGGATCGCCCGGCCGCGGACCCGCAAGCTCCTGGTGGTCGCGGTGCTGACCCCGCTCTGGGCCAGCTACCTGGTCAAGGTGTACGCCTGGCGGGTCATCTTCAGCCAGGGCGGGGTACTCGACTGGCTCGGCGCCCCGTTCGGACTGGCCAGCCCCGGGTACGGCACGGCGGCGGTCATCGCGGTCCTCGCCTACCTGTGGCTGCCGTACATGATCCTGCCGGTCTACGCGGGACTGGAGAACCTGCCGGCCAACCTCCTCGACGCCTCGGCCGATCTGGGCGCCTCCGCCGGGCGGACCTTCCGCTCGGTGGTCCTGCCGCTGATCAAGCCCGCCGTGTTCGCCGGGTCGGTCTTCACCTTCTCGCTGAGCCTGGGCGACTACATCACCGTGCGGATCGTCGGAGGGAAGACGCAGGTGCTGGGCACCGCGATCGCCGACAACGTGACGCTCAACCTGCCGCTGGCCGCCGCGCTGTCCTGCGTACCGGTCGTGATGATCGTCGGCTATCTGCTCGCCGTGCGCCGGACCGGCGCCCTGGACTCGCTGTAGGGGGCGAACACCAGTGATCCTCTCCCGCCGTGCCCGGATCGCGCTGCGCGCGGCCACGATCGCCGGCCTCGCCGTCGTCTACCTGCCGCTGCTGCTGGTCCTGCTCAACTCGCTCAACCGGGACCGCTCCTTCGCCTGGCCGCCGGCCGGACTCACCACCGAGTGGTGGATCCGGGCCTGGCAGTCCGACGGTGCCCGCAGCGCGCTCGTGACCTCACTGCAGGCGGGTGCGGGGGCCACCATGGTGGCCCTGGTCCTGGGAACCATGACCGCCTTCGCCGTCCAGCGCTACCGGTTCTTCGGGCGGCAGACGGTGTCGTTCCTGGTGATCCTGCCGATCGCGCTGCCCGGCGTCGTCACCGGCATCGCGCTCAACGCCGCGTTCCGCACGGTGCTCGGCCCGGCGGGCATCGGCTTCGGCATGCTCACCGTCGTCATCGGGCACGCCACGTTCTGCATCGTCGTGGTCTTCAACAACGTCGTCGCCAGGCTGCGCCGGATGTCCCCGTCGGCCGAGGAGGCCTCGGCCGACCTCGGCGCGCACTCCTTCCAGACCTTCCGGTACGTCACCTTCCCGGCCGTGCGGTCGGCGTTGCTGGCGGGCGGGCTGCTGGCGTTCGCGCTGTCCTTCGACGAGATCGTGGTGACCACCTTCACCGCCGGGCCCGGCATCCAGACTCTGCCCGTCTGGATCTACGCCAACCTGGCGCGGCCCAACCAGGCCCCCGTGGTCAACGTCGTGGCGGCGGTCCTGGTGCTGCTCTCCGTGGTCCCCGTGTACCTGGCCCAGCGGCTGTCTTCGGACACCCCGGGAGGGCGGCTGTAGCCGAGTCGGGCAGCCGCTGCTGGCTGGATTATCCGCGTTGTCCGTACTGTCGGCGTTGTCCGTCTGAGTGTCGGCGCCTGCCGCCCGTCCTCCCACAGGGTGCGCTCGACGGTGCGCAGGGCGGTGGCCGACTGCTCCCAGCCGTGCCACCAGAACAGCCCGCCGTCCTGGCTCGCCTCGGCGGCGAGTGCCGTCAGCGGTCAGGGCGGTCAGGGCAGTCAGGGCGGTCAGGCGGTCACTCGTCCCCTCGGGGCCACGGGCGGAGGCGAGTTCATGCCACTGAACGGGCATTCGGCCGGACAGGGGCCGGAGGGGCGGGCGGGCGCTTACGGCCGCCGCCCGGGTTGCCGGTGTCAGATGCCCAGGCGGGTGGCGATGCCGTCAAGGACGCAGTCGAGGCCGGTCTCGAACTGCCAGTCCTGGTCGTCCTTGCGGGTGCCCTCGCGGAGGTAGCGCTGGTAGGCGGGGTAGCGTCCGGTGTTGATCAGCCAGGACATCCGCGAGGCCAGACCGGCCCGGGTCTCGTCGCCGTCGGCCCACCCGTGCTCGCGCTGCAGCGTCAGGAGGGCGATCTCGGCGGAGACCGAGCCGCGGACGTAGCCGGTGACGGTGCGGAACACCGCCATGGTGGTGTCGGCATCCAGGCCGTGTCCGGAGAGGGCGGCGAACGCGCGCTCGGGGACGGCCAGTTGGTTGGGGGTGAGGGCGGAGGTGGCGGCCCGGGCGGTCCACGGATGGGCCAGGCTCATGGCGCGCAGCTGGACGGCCAGGGTGCGCATGGTGTCGCGCCAGTCGGTGGCGGGGCCGTCCAGGGGGAGTCGGCCGTAGACGAAGTCGACCATCAGCTCGATGAGTTCGTCCTTGCCGGACACGTACCGGTAGGCGGCCATCGGGGCGACGCCGAGCGCGGTGGCCAGACGGCGCATGGTGACCGCGTCCAGGCCTTCGGTGTCGGCGATGGCGACCGCGGCTTCAGCGATCCGGTGCGGGGTGAGGGTGGTGCGCGGGGCGGGGGCCGGGCGGTCGAGGCGCTCCCAGAGCGAGGTCTGGGGCTTGGTCTGGTCGTCGTCCCCGGTGGGGGCCTGCGGGGCGGGCATGGTGGCGGGCTCCTTCCGGCTGGGTCTCGGCCCACCGTACCACTCCGAGCGTACGGCGTATCTGAGGTAGACGTCGTACACATCGGTGTGTACGTTGTATTCAGCCGATACGGCGTACACATCGACTCGGAGGGGGACCCCCATGTCCAACGACCAGCAGCAGGCGCGGCTCGAGCAGGCTCAGGAGCGGCTGCGGGTGGCCGTACTCGTCGGCAGCACCCGCAACGGCCGGTTCGCGCCGGTCGTCACCGACTGGCTTCTCGGCCACCTCGATTCCCGCGCCGACATGGCCGTCGACCTCCTCGACCTGGTCGACACCCCGCTGCCCACCACCTTCCCGTCCTTCGGCGGCGAACTCGACCCGGGTGACGCTGAGTTGCTCGCCGCCGTCTCGCCCCGCCTGGAGGCCGCCGACGCCTTCGTGATCGTCACGCCCGAGTACAACCACAGCTTCCCGGCCCCGCTGAAGAACGCCATCGACTGGCACAACCGCCAGTGGCACGGCAAGCCGGTCGCCTTCGTCTCCTACGGCGGACTGTCCGGCGGTCTCCGCGCCGTGGAGCAACTGCGGGTGGTGCTCGCCGAGTTGAACGCCGCGACGATCCGCAACGCGGTCAGCTTCCACGGCGCGGCGCAGCGCTTCGACGAGAACGCCAAGGCCCTCGACCCGGCGGCCGACGCCGCCGCCGAGACCATGCTCGACCAGCTGGCCTGGTGGGCGCACGCCCTGCGCGAGGCCCGGCGCGCCCGCCCCCTTCGCGGCCTGACCCGGGCACCGGCGACGGCACCGGCACTGGCACCGGACAGACGGACAACCGGGCAAGCGGACAGACGGACAGACGGATTACCGGAACACGGGAAAGGCGGACCAACCATGGTGACGGAACCGGCCGAGGAGCGCCCCAGGCCGCCACTGTTCGGCATCCTCGGGCTGATGCTCGGCATTTTCCTCTCCGCACTCGACGGGCAGATCATCGGCACCGCGCTGCCGACCATCGTCGGCGACCTCGGCGGGCTGGACCACCTCTCCTGGGCGGTCACCGCGTACCTGCTCACCTCCGCCGCCGCCACCCCGGTCTGGGGCCGGCTCGGTGACCTGTACGGGCGCAAGGGCGCGTACCAGTGGGCGGTGGTGGTGTTCCTGGCCGGCTCGGTGCTCTCCGGGCTGTCGCGCGACATGGCCGAGCTGATCGCCTTCCGCGCGCTCCAGGGGGTCGGCGCCGGCGGGCTGATGGTCGGCGCGCTCTCGGTGATCGGGGTGCTCGTCCCGGCCACCGACCGGGGGCGGGTGCAGGCGGTGGTCGGGGTCCTGATGCCGGTCGCCTTCGTCGGCGGGCCGCTGCTGGGCGGCTTCCTGACCGACCGGCTGAACTGGCGCTGGGCGTTCTACGTCAACCTGCCGGTCGGGCTGTTCGCCCTGGTGGCGGTCGCGTTCGGGGTGCGGCTGCGGACGGAACGCGTCCGCGCCCCGTTCGACTGGGCGGGCCTCGCCCTGCTGATTACCGGCATCGTCGGGCTCACCCTGATCGGCAGCTGGGGCGGTGTGACATACGCCTGGACCTCGCCGTGGATCCTCGGCACGGGGGCCGTCGCGGCGGTCGCGCTCGCCTGGTTCGCCCGGGTGGAACGGCGGGTCCCCGGACCGCTGGTGCCGCCCGCGCTGTTCCGCATCCGCAACTTCACCGTGGCCCAGGTGCTGGGCTTCCTCACCGGTGCGGTGATGCTCGCCCTGGTCGGCTACCTGCCGCAGTACCTCCAGTTCGTCCAGGGCGCCTCGCCGACCACCGGCGGCCTCCTGCTGCTGCCGCTGATGCTCGGCATGGTCGGCACCCAGCTCGTCACCGCCAAGCTGATGAGCCGGACCGGTGGCGAGCGGCGCCACCCGCTGATCGGTGGCGCCATCGCCCTGACCGGAGCGGCCCTGCTGCTGCTCCTCGGTACCGGCACACCGCGGGTGGTCGCCTCCGCGCTCACCGTGGTCGCCGGGGTGGGAATCGGGCTGCTCATGCAGAGCACCCTGCTGACCTCGATGGGTGCCGTCGCGCCGCGGGACATGGGCGCCGCGATGGGGGTCGTCACCCTGTTGCGCAGCATCGGCGGTTCCCTGGGCATGGCGGTGCTCGGCGCGGTCTACACGGCCCGGATGGCGGACACCCTCACCGAGCGGCTCGGCGCCGAGCCGGCCGCCCGGCTCACCGGTGGCGGCGGGCTCACCCCGGCGGCGCTCACCGGGCTGCCCACCGGCGTCCGCGCCGCGGTCGGGGAGGCGGTCACCGGTGGCCTGCACGGCGCGCTGGCGGGTGCGGTCGTGCTGGCGGCCCTTGCCATGGCGGTCGCCTGCCTGGCCCGGCCGAACCCGAAGCCGGATCAGGAGCCGATGTCGGCCCCCGGCCCGGTCCCGGGGCCCGAGTCGGCGAAGGCGACGGCGTAGCGTGTGACGGCTCGACCAGGTACGGCGCGTGCGGCTACTCCGTCCGGCGCCCTCGGCGCAGGGCTGCCGCCTCCGACGACTCCGAACCGGATGCTGATGATCAGTGCGGGCGGCGTTCAGCGGTGGGGCAGCAGCGACTCCCACACGTCGCGTTCGGCGGTGGCCGACCAGACCACGTCGCCGTGGCCGTAGCCCGGCACCACCCGGTAGTCCACCCGGGCGCCGCCCCGGCGGACGAGGCGGGCACCGAGGTCGTGGTCCCCGCGGCCGAGCTCGGCGTTCGCCCAGACCACGTCGGCCCGGATCGCCGCCCAGTCGATCCGGTGGACCTGCGTCAGACCGGCCCAGACCGCCGCCAGGTCGCGCAGCAGCGCGGTCGGCTGCAGGCCGCTGCCGAGGCGGGCGATCGCCTCCGTCCAGACGGCGAGCGGGGCGTGCTTCAGGGCGAAGCGGTCCTCCCCGGGGGTGGTGCCGAAGGCGTAGGTGCCGCTGCTGTGTCCCCGGTGGTGGATCCAGTTCGCGGGCCCGGGCAGGTCCCGGGTGTGGGTCAGGGCGTAGTGCAGCAGGCCGAGGTTGCTGAACTGCCCCGCCCCGTCCACCGGCCGTGGTACCCCGCTCGGGGCGTCCGGGGCGGTGGTGGCGCGGGCGAACAGGCCCTTCAGGCCGGGATCGACGGTCCAGGTACCCGCCTCCAGCTGCCGCTGGAACAGGCGGGTCAGCGCCTCGGCCCTCGCGACCAACTCCGGTTCCGTCTCCGGGTCGTAGGGGCCGGTGGTGTCGAGGACGAGCACCCGCCGCAGGGCCTCGCCCCGGTTCCGGGCAGCGGTGGCCAGGGCGAGCGCGGCCCCGGCCGAGTGGCCGAGCAGCTCGTAGGGCAGGCCGGTGAGGGACTCGACGGCGGAGACGACCCGTTCGAGGTCCGTGCGGTGCCCGTCCAGGCCCCAGTCGGCGCACTGCGGCCCGATCCGATCGGGCGTCAGCGCGTCCTCGGGCGGGGTGGTGCCGACGACCAGGTACCCGTGGTCGGCGAGGAAGTGCGCGAGACTGCGGCCCTGCGCGGTGCAGTAGTCGGCCGCGACGTTGAGTCCGCCGCCCGGCAGCAGATGGACCACCCGGCGCGCCGTGCCGTCGTCGCCGAGGACGTCGACGGTGAACCGGCCGCCGTGCTGGTCCGGGACGGCCAGCCGACGGTGACCCGGGCCGATGTCCACCACCGCCGGGTCGCCGCAACCGAGTGCCGCACCCAGCTCCCTGACGACGTCCGTGCCCACCGCAGTCCCTCCCCGTGCCCTGCCGTTCGCGACGTCGAACAGTCTGACGCATGGCGGCGGTCCGCTCAGGGGCCGGTGCCCGCGTCGTCTCCATCGCCGACTCCCGCCTGGCCGCCGGTCACGCGCCCGTGGGCGCCCGGCCCCTGGCCGGGTACCGGGCCACGGTGCGGTGCCGCGATCGTGCGGCCCCGCTGCTTACCCCCAGTACCCCGTGTGCACCGCCGCGGCCTCCTCGTACAGGTGCGGCCCCGAGACCTCCACGGAGCTGCCGCCGGCCGCGAAGACCTGGCGGCACGGCAGGTGGAGCACCGGCTCCTCCGGATCCACTCCCGCGATGACGTTCAGGTCGGTCGCGGCGAGCGCGTAGACGACCCGGCGGATGCCGCTCCAGAAGATCGCGCCGGCGCACATCGCGCAGGGCTCGGTGCTGGAGTACAGGGTGGCCTTGGCGAGCTGCGCCGGGGCCAGGGCGCGGGAGGCCTGCCGGACCAGGTTGGTCTCCGCGTGGGCGGTGACGTCGTGGTCGGTGAGCACGGTGTTCTCGGCCGTGAGCAGGACGCTCCCGTCGGGGTCGGTCAGCAGCGCGCCGAAGGGGTGGTTGCCGTGCGCTCGGGCGGAGGCCGCGAGATCGATGGCCGCGAGCAGGTGGGCGCGGGTGTGATCGGCCATGACGTACTCCTCAGGGGTGGGCCGAACGGTGGGATTGCGAAGCGGGGGCATCGGGGAGGTCATCTCGCCCGGATCAGCCGTACGGGACGACGGCGACCGGGCAGTGCACGTGGTGGATCGCCGCGTGTGCCACCGGGCCGAGGTGGTGGTGGCGCAGTGGCAGGTGCCGGGTGCGGCGGCCGACGACGAGCAGCCGGGCCGTCGCCGCGGAGTCCACCAGCTCGACGGCGGCCTTGCCCCGGATCAGCTCGTCCGTCACCTCCACCTCGGGGTGACGGGCCCGCCAGGGCTCCAGCGCCTCGGCGAGCCCGGTCCGCTCGACGGCGGAGACCTCGCCCTCCAGCCCGCCGATCGCGCCGTAGGACATGTACTCGCTGCCGGCCGTCGGGCTCCAGACGTGGACGACCCACAGCGGCGCCGAGCGGAGCGCGGCTGCCTCGAAGGCGAAGGCCAGCACCTCCTCCGCCGGGTGCGCCAGGTCGAGGCCGACCGTCACCGGACCGGTCGGCTCGCTCTCGTGGGCCCGGACCAGCACCACCGGGCAGGCCGACCGGCGCAGCACCTCCTGGCTCACCGAACCGGTCAGGAAGCCGCGTACGGTGCCCAGCCCGCGCGAGCCGAGCACCAGCACGGCCGCCGTCCGCGAGGAGGCCTCCAGCGCCTCCACCGGATCGGCGGCCACGGGCTCGGAGGAGATCGGCACCCCGGGCACCAGGGCGCGCAACCCGGCCTCGCGGTCGGCCAGGTGCGCCAGCGCGCGGTGGTAGGTCTGGTCGCTGCCGACCACGTCCCGCTTCGGCCAGGGCCAGGCCTGGAGGACTTCGAGGCCGAGCCCGCGGCGCTGCGCCTCAAGCGCCGCCCACTCGGTGGCGGCGAGGCTCTCGGGCGAGCCGTCGAAGCCGACGACAACGGGTCCGGTCACGGCGTACTCCTCGGTTCCGCGGCGCGTCGACGGCCGTCCCCGGCCGCCGGGGCCGCCTCGGGTTGCCGCCCCAGTATCCGCGCTGGCCGCGACCGGCGCCTGTCGGGGCGGCGCACGCTCGCGCCCGCCCCGGCGGGCGCGACCTCGCGCCTGCGGTCACCGTCCGCGCCACGTCCGTCACTCGCGGGGCCGCCGCCCCATGCGCAGGGCGTGCCGTTCCACCGCGCACACTCCCGTGCTAGGGCTCTCGGCTACGCGGATCTCGGTCGCCGCCCGGTACTCCGACGGCGTCATCTCTCGCAGGGCCACCTTCTGAACGTCCGTGCCCCATCTTCGACCGGCTGCTGGCGGCGGCGGAACCGGATTTCGCGCCAGGACGGCCGGAGTAGGGCGGCGGAGTGGTACCGCGGTACTACGGGCCGCCCGATGATCAGCCCGCGGTGCCACGGATCCGGCGCCGGTCGCACCTAGCGTGGAAGCGTGGCGGCCGGGACGGCCCGGCCCCTGAGCGTAAGGGTGAGCGATGATCGAGGCGCACCAGCTGACGAAGCGGTACGGGGAGAAGACCGCCGTGGACGGGCTGGACTTCACGGTCCGGCCGGGGACGGTGACCGGGTTCCTGGGGCCCAACGGCGCCGGGAAGTCCACCACCATGCGGATGATCGTCGGCCTCGACGCGCCCACCAGCGGGTCGGTGCGGGTCAACGGCCGCCGCTACGCCGAGCACGCCGCGCCGCTGCAGGAGGTGGGCGCGCTGCTGGAGGCCAAGTCGATCCACCCCGGCCGCTCGGCGTTCAACCACCTGATGGCCCAGGCCCACACCCACGGCATCCCGGGCCGCCGGGTCGAGGAGGTCATCGAGCTGACCGGCCTGCAGTCGGTGGCCCGCAAGCGGGCCGGCGCCTTCTCGCTCGGCATGGGCCAGCGCCTCGGCATCGCGGCCGCCCTGCTGGGCGACCCTGCCACGGTGATGCTGGACGAGCCGGTCAACGGCCTCGACCCCGAGGGCGTCCTGTGGATCCGCAACCTGCTCACCTCCCTCGCCGCCGAGGGCCGGACCGTCTTCGTCTCCTCGCACCTGATGAGCGAGGTCTCGCTGGTCGCCGACCACCTGATCATCGTCGGACGCGGCCGGCTGCTCGCCGACACCACCGTGCAGGACCTGATCAGCGAGGCCGGCGGCGACGCCGTCAAGGTGGCCAGCGCCGATCCGGCCCGGCTGCGCTCGGCGCTCGCCGGGCCCGGCGTGGAGATCACCGGCCGGTCCGGCTCGGAAGAACTGCTGGTCACCGGCCGTACGGCCCGCGAGATCGGGCTCACCGCCGCCGAGCACGGCATCGCCGTCTTCGAGCTCACCCCCCGGACGGTCTCCCTGGAGGAGGCCTTCATGGACCTGACCAGGGACGCCGTGGAGTACCACGGAACCACCACCGCCCGCATCGAGACCGAGACCGAGACCGAGACCCCGAGGAGCGCGGCATGAGTACCGTTGTGACCTCCCAGCCGGCCACGCCCGCCGAGCTGCGCCCCGCCCGCCCTGCCTACAAGGTGACCGCGGTGCGCGTGCTGCGCTCCGAGTGGGCCAAGCTGTGGTCGCTGCGCTCGACCTGGATCACCCTCGGTCTGGCGCTGCTCTTCCTGGTCGCCTTCGGCCTGATCGCCGCCTTCCAGTTCAAGTCGCGGATCACCTCGGGCCGCCCGATGGACCGGGACTTCGCCAGCGCGAGCGCACTGAGCCTCTCGCTGTTCGGCACCAACTTCGCCCAGCTGGCGCTCGGTGTCCTCGGCGTGCTGGTCGCGGCCGGCGAGTACTCGACCGGCATGATCCGCTCCACCCTGGCCGCCGTGCCGCGCCGCCTGCCGGTGCTGTGGTCCAAGGCCACGGTGTACGGCCTGATCGCGCTGGTCCTGGGCACCGTCGGGGTGTTCGTCGCCTTCCTCGCCGACAGCGGCATCCTCTCCGGCACCCGGGCGGCGATGACCATCTCGGACGCCGGGGTCGTGCGCGGCCTGCTCGGCGCCGGGCTCTACCTGGGCCTGGTCGGCGTGATCGGCGTCGCCCTCGGCGCGCTGCTGCGCTCGGTGGCCGGCGGCATCTCGGTGCTGGTCGCCTCGTTGATGCTGATCCCCGGGCTGGTCTCGCTGCTGCCCAGCTCCTGGCAGGACCACATCAGCCCCTACCTGCCCAGTCACGCCGGCGAGGCGATGTTCGCCCTCCACCACGACACGACCACGCTCTCGCCGACGGCCGGACTGCTGGTCTTCCTCGGCTGGACGGTGCTCGCGCTGGCCGGCGCCGCCGTACGGCTGCTCCGCACGGACGCCTGAGCCCGTCCGGGCGCCCGGGCCCGTACGGAGCCCGAGCCGGTACGGACGCCCGCGTCCGTACCGGCGCCCGGGCCTGAGACACTCCCGGTGCGGTGTCGGATCCCACCGGCGCCGCACCATCCGTACCGCCCGTACCACCCGCACCACCACCAGGGAGGCGCCACCGGTGACCGAGGACCACGCCACCCCCACCGGCCCGCTCGTGGCCGCCGACGCGCTGTCCGGCCACCCGCTGTTCGCCCGGCTGGCCCGGATCGGCCAGCGGGTGCGGGAGGCGGACCGCGCCCACTCCTGGGTGCTGGACACCGCCGTGGTCGCGGTGGTCTTCCTGATGTTCTGCCTCCCCGACCTCTTCCCCGGCCACGGCGAGCCCCCGCACGAGCACAGGGTCGTACTGGTCCGCCCGGCGTTGCCGGCCATGCTGGCCCTCCAGGCGGGCCTGGTCCTGCCGCTGCTGTGGCGCCGACGCAGGCCCACCGAGGCCTTCGCAGCGATCATGGTGGTGTTCGTACTGCAGTGGTCGCTCGGTGTCGCCCTGCGCGCCGACGCCGCTCTGCTGGTCGCCCTCTACAGCCTGGCCCTGCACGGGCGGCTGCGGCACCTGGCCTGGTCCTGCGCGGTGATCGTCGGGGCGATGGCGCTGGTCGCCGTCGAGGTCTCCGGCGGCGGACTGCCGGTCGGGGACGCGCTGTTCTTCCTGGTCAGCACCGCGACGGCGGCCGTCGCCCTCGGTATCGCGGTGCGTGTGCGCCGCGCCCAGCTCGCCGGGCTGCGCGAGCGGGCGGCCCGGCTGGAGATCGAACGCGACCAGCGCAGCCGACTGGCCGCCGCCACCGAACGCACCCGGGTGGCCCGGGAGATGCACGACATCATCGGCCACAACCTGTCCGTCATCGTCACCCTGGCCGACGGCGGCGCCTACGCCGCCCAGGCCTCGCCCGAGCGCGGCCGGGAGGCGCTGCAGCTGATCGGCGAGACCAGCCGCCAGGCGCTCGGCGAACTGCGCCGGATGCTCGGCGTGCTGCGCGACCAGGGCGATGAGGGGGCCGAGCTCAACCCCCAGCCGGGCATCGCCGACCTCGACGGGCTGTGCGCCCGCATCCGCGCCGCCGGCCCCCAGGTGCGGTACACCGTCGGCGGCGACCTGGACCAACTGGACCGCGGCGTCCAGCTGATGGCCTACCGCATCGTGCAGGAGGCCCTCACCAACACCCTCAAGCACGCCGGCCCGGACACCCGCGCGCACGTGACCCTGACCGCCGACGCCGCCCGGCTGCGGGTGCGCGTCCAGGACAGCGGCCCGCCCGCCGGCACCCCCCGGCCGGTCCGGCCGGCCGGCGAGGGGCACGGCCTGGCGGGCATGCGCGAACGCGCGGCCGTGTACGGCGGCACCGTCACGGCGGGTCCCGGCCCTGGGGCAGGATGGACCGTGGAGGCCGTACTCGACCTCACCCCCGACCCGACAGGCGGTTCGACGTGACCACCGTCCTCATCGTGGACGACCAGCCCCTGCAGCGCTACGGCTTCCGGATGCTGCTGGAGAGCCAGCCCGACACCGAGGTGGTCGGCGAGGCCTCCCACGGCGCCGAGGCCGTCCGGCTGACCGCCGACCTGAGGCCCGACGTCGTGCTGATGGACATCCGGATGCCCGGCATGGACGGTATCGAGGCGACCCGCCAGATCGTCGCCTCCGGCGGCCGCTCGCGCATCCTCGTGCTGACCACCTTCGACCTCGACGAGTACGCCCACGCCGCGCTGCGCGCCGGGGCCAGCGGCTTCCTGCTCAAGGACGCGCGCCCGGAGGAACTGCTCGCCGGGATCCGCGCGGTCGCCGAGGGCGACGCCGTGGTGGCGCCCGCCATCACCCGCCGCCTGCTCGACGCCTACGCCCACCACCTGCCGGTCCGCCCGCCCGGAGCGGCGCAGGTCGACGACCCCCGGCTGGACGCGCTGACCGAGCGTGAGCGGGAGATTCTGGCGGCCATCGCCCAGGGCTGGACCAACAGCGAGATCGCCCAGCGCCTGGTGCTGGCCGAATCGACCGTCAAGACGCACGTCAGCCGGGTGCTGGCGAAGATCGGAGCCCGGGACCGGGTGCAGGCGGTGATCTTCGCCTACGACCGCGGGCTGACCAGGCCCAATCCGCCGATCACGAATTGATTCGGTGGCGCCGCCGCCGACGGCACGTGGCGCAACCACTGCCCGTCCTGCCTGTACTCCCGGCACGTCCTCGACCAGGTCGAGGGCGGTCCCAGCGAGTGCCACGGGCGGATGTCGCCGATCGCCATCGCCGTGCTGCGCACCGGCGATTGGATGGTCGTGCACCGCTCGGTGGGGGATGGTGTCCCTCGTTCGTAGCGGACCGGCGGCCCGTCGTCGGGGTGGCGGCGCCCGGGAGTCACGCGAACAGCGCCGCGAGCACCCGTATGTGTACAGGTCATCTGGTTGCTTCATGGGATTTGCGATCGCTGACACCGGTGTCCCCGGCCTCCGGGGCCGGGGACCGCTCCCGGGGGCCGAACCCCGCGCGGTGCTTGGGAGGGAACGAGTTCGTTCACTAACATTGGTAGTAGGCCTGGAACACAGGAACCCCCCGGAAGGTGCGCAGCCATGCCCGCTGAAACCGGCGCCGCGCGCGCAGCGGCGGCCGCCCCGCTCCGGCGGCGCGGCGAGGCGCTGGAGAGCGCGATCTACGAGGCGGCCCTCCGGCAGCTCACCACCGACGGCTACGCGCGACTCACCATGGAGGGCGTCGCCGCCGCCGCGCAGACCGGCAAGGCCGCGCTCTACCGCCGCTGGTCCTCCAAGGAAGAACTGGTCATGGACGCGCTGCGGGCCAGCCTGCCCCCGGCCGCCACCGCTCCCGACACCGGCAGCCTGCGCGGGGACCTCCTGGAGGTGGTGACCGGGCTGCGCACCGCGATGTTCAGCGAGCTGGGCGCCGCCGTCCGGGCGATCATGAGCGAGCTCGACCACCAGCGCGCGCACGCCTTCCTTGAGCTCGTGCTGGAGCGGGTGGTCGAGCCCACCGCCGCGCTGATCGCCGAGGTGCTCGACCGGGGCACCGCCCGGGGCGAGGTCCGCCCGGGGTCGGTCACCCCGCTGGTCACCGACGTGGTCCCGGCGCTGATGCTGTACCGGATCAAGACGTGCGGGGGCGACAGCGTGAACCTCGACCCGGCGGCGATCGTGGACGAGGTGCTGCTGCCGATCGTCAGCCCGTAAGGCGCTGTCACGCTCCGCTGTGGCGGAGCATCTCCTCGCGCTCGACCACCTTGACCCGCTCCCGGTCCTCGGCCTCGCCGAGCGCGCGCTCGTGGGCGTCGAGCAGCTGCCAGCCCTCCCAGGTGGTGTAGCGGACGCCCCGCCCGCGCAGGTGCTCCTCGACCGCCGCCGGGTCCGGCTCGACCGCGCCGGGCAGCTCGCCGGCGGCGTGGTCCGTCAGCAGGCAGGCGACGGTCTCGTTGGCGTCGCCCTTGGTGTGGCCGATCAGGCCGACCGGGCCGCGCTTGATCCAGCCTGTGACGTAGGTGGCGGTGCGGTGCGAGCCGTCGCCCTCCAGGACACGCCCGGCCTCGTGCGGGACGGTGCCGGTGACCGGGTCGAAGGGCAGCTTGGGCAGCTCGTCCGAGTAGTAACCGACGGCCCGGTAGACAGACTGGACGTCCCAGTCGGTGAAGCGGCCGGTGCCGCGGACGTTGCCGGTGCCGTCCGGCTCGGTGCGCTCGGTGCGCAGGCCGACCACCCGGCCGTCCGCGCCGAGCACCTCCACCGGGGACTCGAAAAAGTGCAGGTAGACCCGGTGCGGGCGGTCGCCGACGTCGCGGATCGCCCAGTTCTCCAGCGTCGAGGCGACCAGGTCGACGTGCTTGACCGCGCGTCGCTCGGCGATCGAGCCGTCGTCGTACTCGATGTCCTCGGGGGCGACGATCACCTCGATGGTGGGGGAGTGGTCCAGCTCGCGCAGCTCCATCGGGCTGAACTTGGCCTGCGCCGGGCCCCGGCGGCCGAACACGTGGACCTCGACGGCCCGGTTGCGCTTCAGGCCCTCGTACACGTTCGGCGGGATCTCGGTGGGCAGCAGCTCGTCGGCGGTCTTGGCGAGGATCCGGGCGACGTCCAGGGCGACGTTGCCGACGCCGAGGACGGCGACCTTCTCGGCCTCCAGGGGCCAGCCGCGGGGCACGTCCGGGTGGCCGTCGTACCAGGAGACGAAGTCCGCCGCGCCGTACGAGCCGTCCAGCTCGATGCCGGGGATGCCGAGTGCCCGGTCGGCCGTCGCGCCGGTGGCGAAGACCACGGCGTCGTAGTAGCGGTGCAGGTCGTCCAGGGCGAGGTCGGACGGGTAGTCCACGTTGCCGAACAGCCGGACCCGGGGCTTGTCGAGCACCTGGCGCAGGGCGGTGACGATGCCCTTGATGCGAGGGTGGTCGGGGGCGACCCCGTAGCGGATCAGGCCGAACGGGGCGGGCATCCGCTCGAACAGGTCGATCGAGACGCCGGGCGTCTGGGCGGCGTCGGACTTCAGCAGGGCGTCCGCGGCGTAGATGCCGGCGGGGCCGGCTCCGACGATCGCGACTCTGATCGGGCGGGTCATGCGGGCGGTTCCTCCGGTCGGGCGCAGCGGGAGGCCAGTGGTCTGGACCCTTGCAGCCAACCCGCCGGTCGCGCGGCGGTGTAGTAGGTGCTGATCTATGACGTCATAGAGCGGACCTATGGCCGGCCCGGGAACGACCCGGGCCGGCCTGGTCGGCGTCAGCTGCCGTCGGCGGGCGCCTGCGGCGGGACGGCCGGGGTCCGCGCCGCGGCGTCGGCACCCTCGGCGACGCGCGCCGTGGAGGCCTCGAAGAAGCGCAGCAGCTCCACCGGGAACGGCAGCACCAGCGTCGAGTTCTTCTCGGCCGCCACCTCGACCACGGTCTGCAGCATGCGCAGCTGCATCGCCGCCGGGGTGTCGGCCATCATCCCGGCCGCCTCGGCGAGCTTGGCGGCCGCCTGGAACTCACCGTCGGCGGTGATGATCCGGGCGCGGCGCTCACGGTCGGCCTCGGCCTGACGGGCCATCGAGCGCTTCATCGAGTCGGGCAAGCTGACGTCCTTGATCTCCACCCGGTCGATGTGCACGCCCCAGCCCGCCGCCGGGCTCTCCAGCATGACCTCCAGGCCCTGATGCAGGTGCTCCCGGCCGGACAGCAGGTCGTCCAGCTCGCTCTTGCCGATGACCGAGCGCAGCGAGGTCTGGGCGACCTGCAGCATGGCGAAGCTGTAGTTCTGCACGTCCACGGTGGCCTTGATCGGCTCGACCACGCGGAAGTACAGCACCGCGTCGACGCTCACCGAGACGTTGTCCTTGGTGATGCCCTCCTGGGCGGGCACCGGCATGGTGACGACCTGGACGTTCACCTTGCGCATCCGGTCGAGCAGCGGCACCAGCAGGGTCAGGCCCGGCTCGCGGGCCGACCCGCGCACCCGGCCCAGCCGGAACACCACGCCGCGCTCGTACTGCTGCACCACCCGCACGCCGGTCATCAGCCAGAGCAGGACGACCACGACGACGATCACGAGTACTGCCACGCCTGTTCTACCTTCTCCCCGTCGCGGCGCGGCCGGGCCGGGTCCGGAGTGGCCCTGTCGCCGGGGCGCGTCGCGCGCAGCACAGTATGCGCCCGCCCGGCCCGCGCGGTAAGGCACGTGAAGGGGGATCTTGACGCATCGTTGACGGCGGCCGGATCGTACCGGCGGTCCGGCGCGGTGCCGGGTACCGTCTGCGGATGACCACGATGACCAACTCCCCGTCCCGAGAATCCGGTTCGGCCCGTCCGCCGCTGATGACCAGGGCCCTGCTGGTGCGCTTCGTCTCCCTGCTGGGCGGCTCGATCGGCTTCAACCTGCTGCTGTCCACCGTCCCGCTGTACGCCCAGGAATCCGGCGGCGGCGAGCACGCGGCGGGCCTGGCCACCGGCGCGCTGATGCTCGCCACCGTGGTCGGTGAGTTCCTCACCCCCACGCTGACCGCCCGCTACGGCTACCGCCCGGTGCTGGCCGCCGGGTTGGGGCTGCTGGGCGCGCCCGCGCCGGTGCTCGCCCTGACCGGGAGCATGGCGGCGGTGGTCGCGGTCTGCCTGCTGCGCGGCCTCGGCTTCGCGATCACCCTGGTCGCGGGCGGGGCGCTGACCGCCTCGCTGATCCCCGCCGAGCGGCGCGGCGAGGGCCTCGCGCTGGTCGGCCTGGTCTCCGGCGTGCCCGCCGTGCTCGGACTGCCGCTCGGTGTCTGGCTGGCCCAACACATCGGCTACGGCTGGGTGTTCGCGATCGGCGCGGCGGCCCCGCTGCTCGCGGTCGCGTCCGTCCCCGCCCTGCCCGAGCGCGACCGTACGGGCGGAGCGGCCGTCGGCATCCGGCAGGGGCTGCGCTCCGGCGGACTGCTGCGTCCGGCCGTGGTGTTCGCCTCGACGGCGCTGGGGGCCGGGATCATCGTGACCTTCCTGCCGCTGGCCGTGCCGTCCGCGGGCGCCGTCGCGGTGGCGCTGTTCGTCCAGCCGGGCGCCGCCACGCTGGGCCGCTGGCTGGCCGGGCGGTACGGGGACCGGCGCGGCGCGGCCCGGCTGGTGCTGCCCGCGCTGCTGGCCTCGGCGGGCGGGGTGCTGCTGCTGGCCTGGACGGGCAGTGCGGTGGCCGTGGTGGCGGGGGCCGCGGTGTTCGGCCTGGGCTTCGGCGCCGCGCAGAACACCACGCTGGCGCTGATGTACGAACGGGTGCCGGCGGCCGGGTTCGGGACCGTCACCGCGCTGTGGAACGTCGCCTACGACGGGGCGATGGGCGTCGGCGCGGCGGCCTTCGGGGCGGTCGCGGGAGGGACGGGGTACCGGTGGGCGTTCGTGCTCACGGCGGGGGTGATGCTGGCGGCGCTCGCTCCGGCGCTGTGGGACCGCCGCTGGGACCAGGGGCGCGCCGTCACGGTGGAGTGACGGCGCGCCCGTACGGCTGTCAGACGATGGTTCAGCCGATGGCGGTGCTTCAGGCGCGGAAGACGTCCGCGTGCTCCGCGGCGAACTCGGCGAAGGAACGCGGCCGGCGGCCGGTCAGCTTCTCCACGTCCGAGCTGACCGCCGAGGCCTGTCCGGCCGCGTACAGCCCGTACAACTCGACCATGCCCTCGGCCCGCCATGCCGGCCAGCCCGCGCTGAGCATCCCGGCCAGCGCCTGCTCCGGCACGAGCGCGGTGTACGACACCGGGCGGCCCGCGACGGCGGCCAGCTGCTCGGCCACCTCCCCGTGGGTGAGCCCGGCCGGGCCGGTCAGGGTGTAGATCGCGCCCTCGTGCCCGTCGGTGGCCAGTACCTCGACGGCGGCCGCCGCGACGTCCCGGGCGTCCACGTACGACACCGCGGCCTCGCCGCCCGGCACGGCCAGGGTGCCGGCCTTGACCGGCTCGGCCATGCCGAGGAAGTTCTGGTAGAAGCCGTTCGGCCCGAGCACCGTCCACGGCAGGCCGGAGGCCTTCAGGTGGTCCAGGCCCGCGACGTGCGCGCCGACGAAGCGCACGCCCTCCGGCCGGTACTCGACGCCGGCCGCGGCGTGCAGCACGATCCGCGGGCGGCGGCCCGTACGGACGGCGGCGTCGATCACGTTCCGCTCGTGGGTGGCCATCTCCGGGTGCACCGCCACCAGCAGGTAGACGGTGTCGGCCCCGGCGAGGGCCGCGTCCAGCGAGTCCGGGTCGGCGAAGTCGGCGGCCACCCGCTCGACCGCCTCGTCCCACTCGGCCGGGCCATCGGACCCGGCGCGCACCAGCGCTCGAACCGCCTGGCCGCGCTCACGCAGCCCCACGACCACCTTGGAGCCGACCGTACCGGTGGCGCCCGTCACGACGATCACGGATGTTTCTCCTTGTTTCCCCGTCGTTCCCCGTTTGCGACGCGGACCTGATTCCGCATCAGGTGGATGATCGCAGCCGGTCGATGGAGGATCAAGGTCGGCTTCCCGGTGGAGGCTTGGCAGATGCTCCGACACGCGCGGGGCCCTGCCGTTCCCCGACTTGGCGCGAGCCAGGCGCTCGGATGGGTCCGGCCTGGTCACCGTCCGGATGCGTGCCCGGACGCCCTCCGTCCGGACGCCCCGCCCGGGCGGGCGGGGTCGGCCGAACCGGGTACGGATCCGGCCCGCCGAGATCAGCGGGCGGCGGCCGGTCACTACGTTGTGGCCGGCATGGGGGTCGTCAGGACGGCGGCGAGGAGCAGGGCGAGCGCCGCGGCGACGAGGTACGGGGCCCGCCAGCCCAGCCACTGGCCGAGGGTGCCGCTGAAGGGGCGGGCCGGCAGCATCCCGGCGGTCGACCCGCTCAACAGCGCGCCGGTCACCGCTCCTTGGCGGTCGGCGGGCGCCAACCCGGCCGCCAGTGGGCCCACCACCTGCGCGGCGACGCTGGTCAGGCCGACCGGGATGCTGGCGAGGGCCTGCGCCGGACGGCAAGTCCGGTACCGGCGCAGTGCGTTGGGCGGCCAGCTGGTGGCGGAGGCCGGGGAGGGGTGACGGCCGCGGCCGGGGGATACTCCTCGGATGGACGGATCAAGGGGCAGCTGGACCAACACCACCCACGACTGGGCCGCCGCCGTGGACGCGGAGCACCTCGCCGGCATCCGCCGCGACGCCGGGGGCTTCGCGCCGGGCGGGGTGGAGCACCTCGTGCTGGAGGTGCTCGCGTACGCGGCCGACGAGGCGGCCAGCCGGGGCGCGGGGCGATGCGTCGTCACCCTGCACGCCGACGGCGCGGTCTCCGTACGGGACGACGGGCGGGGCACCGACACCCGGGTCGACGAGCGCGGTGAGGTGGTCAAGAAGCCGGTCATGGCGACCAAGGACCTGCGCTTCTTCGACTCCCCGGAGAACTCCTCGGAGAACTCCCCGGAGGGCTCCTCGGAGGCGGAGCGGCTCCCGGACGGGTGGCCGCGCCGGGGCATGTCCGTCGTCGCGGCGCTCAGCACCCGGCTGCTCCACACCAATCGCCGTCGCAACGGCGCCTGGAGCCAGCGCTACGAGTATGGCATCCCGGTGACCGGCCTCGACCCGATCGAGGGCGACGGCACCACCGGCACCTGCGTGACCTTCCTGCCGGACGCCTCGTTGGTCCCGCGGAGCCCGGTGGACGCGCACCGGCTGGCCCGGTGGGCGGCGCACTGGCCTGCCCTGGACGTCCGGGTCGCGGACCGGCGGGACGACGGCTGGCAGGAGCGGGCGGGCATGAGCGTGGCTGACGCTTCTGAGCCCTTCTTGTAGCGGACACTACGCGGCGCTACGCTCGCCGCTATGAAGCAGCTGAACGTCCGACTGGACGACGCCGTGCACGAGGCCCTGGAGCAGCGCGCCGAGGCGGCCGGGATGAGCCTGCCGGACTACGCGCGCAAGGTGCTGGTGGAGGAAGCGGACGAGCGGCGTGAGCGGTTCCTGACCGCGGCCGCGCACTTCGCGCAGGCCTGGGGGCCCGCGTTCGAGGCGGAGTTCGGGCCGTACCCGCGGAGCGCCCGCGAGGCCACGGCGGACGCGGCGTGATCCTGCGGATCGACCGGGTCTGGCTGCTGGACATCGCCCACCAGTTCCTGCCGGGCGACCCGGACATCACCGACTACGGCACCCTGGCCGCCGCGGTGGCCCGGCACGCCGACTCCGTCATGGACGTCCCCGTGTACGGCGCCGTCCACCAGCGCGCCGCCGCGCTGATGCACCAGCTGATCCGCGTCCCGGCGCTGGAGTCCGGCAACGAGCACTTCGCCGCCGTGGTCGCCGCCTCCTACCTCAGCGCCTCCGGCGTCATCGTCACCGCCGAACCCAAGCAGGCCGTCGACCTCGCCGCCCGTATCCGCGCCGGCCAGGCCGACGTACGGGAGACCGCGGACGCGATCCGTACTTGGTACCGCTGAGCCTCCTCGCCGTTGCTGATTTCGTAGTCGGATATCAGCAATCCGGGCGTTACTGCCGGATCCTGTCGCCCCGGTCGAAGCGGTCCTGCTGAGCGCCATCGTGGACGGGGCGGGCCGGCGCCGTCCCCGTCCACGATCGGTGGTGCGTCCCCGGTCTTCGAGACCGGTCAGTTGAAGACCAGCACGTCGGTGCGCATCGGCAGCGGGCTGCCCCACCCGATGTTGATCTTGAAGGTCACCACTCCGTTGCCGGGGGCGATGCTCGACACCTGGAAGGGCGCGGCGCCGACGAACCGGTTACCGTTGGCGTCGATCTCGGAGGCCGTGATGACGACGGTCGAGTCGATCCCGATGACGCTCCACGGGATCTGCAGGTTGAACGTCCCGTTTCCCGGGGTCCACGTCCACCAGGCCCGCCACACGGCGCCGACGTTGCCGCCGATCGCCGCGAGGCCCTGTTCCTGGCTGGTGGGCTGCGAGTGGCCCGCGATCTGCGGGGCGCTGGAGGCGGTTGCTTCGGTTGCGGCCACAGCGACTCTCCTTACGCCGGGAGAGCCCTGCGAGCTCTCCGGATACTCTGAGTGTCCACTAATGCGCGTAGCGTAGCAATCACTCGTGAGGGTGAATCTCCAGCGAGCCGTCGGCCTGATCGCGTGACCACCGTCTAGGGTCCGCCCCGCTTGCGTCGTGGGTGCGGCGGAGGACCGTCTCGGTGATGCCCGGTGCAGCCGGTGGAAGGCGTCCGGGCAGGCGTTCCAGCTCACGGCCGCGCTCGCCGCAGGCGCCGCCACCAGGGCGTCGCGGGCTGCTCGGCGGGCAGCAGCCCCGGCGCGTGGTCGGCCACCGCGGCCAGCACCTCGGCCCCGCCCGGCGGCGAAGGGACTGTCGGCCACCCGACAATGTCCGCTGCCGGTCCGCGGCGGGGCGCCTAGCGTGGTGGGGGTGACGGGCCGACCCGACTCAGGAGGACCGGCGATGAGCGAACAGCAGCAGGCGGACGTGATCGTGATCGGCCTCGGCCCGGGCGGCGAGCACGCCGCCGGACGCCTCGCGGAGTCCGGTCTGGACGTGGTCGGCATCGAGGCCGAGCTGGTTGGCGGGGAGTGCCCGTACTGGGGCTGCATCCCCAGCAAGATGATGATCCGCGCCGGGAACCTGCTCGCCGAGACCCGGCGGGTGCCCGGCATGGCCGGTCGCTCCCAGGTCGCCCCCGACTGGACCCCGGTCGCGGACCGGATCCGCGACGAGGCCACCGACGACTGGAACGACCGGGTCGCCGTCGACCGCCTCACCGGCAAGGGCGGCCGGTTCATCCGGGGCCGGGCCCGCCTCACCGGTCCGCGCCGGGTCGCGGTGAACGGGCAGGAGCTCACCGCCCGGCGCGGCGTGGTGATCGCCACCGGCACCCGCCCCACCGCGCCGCCCGTCCCGGGGCTGGCCGGGGTGCCGTACTGGACCAACCGCGACGCCGTCGCGGCGAAGGAGCTGCCCGAATCCCTGCTGGTGCTCGGCGGCGGCGCGATCGGCCTCGAACTCGCCCAGGTGTTCGCCCGCTTCGGCAGCGCCGTCACCGTCGTCGAGGCCCTGGACCGCCTGCTGCCCGTCGAGGAACCCGAGGTTGGCCGGCTGATCGCACCGGTCCTCCAGCGGGAGGGCATCGAGATCCGCACCGGCGCCCGGGCCGTCCGCGCCGAGCACGACGGACCGACCTTCACCCTCCACCTGGACGGCGGCGAACTGCTCACCGCCGAACGGCTCCTGGTCGCCACCGGCCGCCGCGCCGACCTGAGCGAACTCGGCCTGGACACCGTCGGGCTCGACCCGGCCGCCCGCGCCGTCCCCACCGACGGGCAGCTGCGGGCCGCCGACGGACTGTGGGCGATCGGCGACGTCACCGGCCACGGCGCCTTCACCCACGTCGCGATGTACGAGGCCGAGATCGCCGTCCGCGACATCCTCGGCGACCCCGGCCCGGAGGCCGACTACCGCGCCCTGCCCCGGGTGACCTTCACCGACCCGGAGATCGGCGCCGTCGGCCTGACCGAACGCCAGGCCCGCGACGGCGGGCTGAACGTGCGCACGGGCACCACCCAGCTGCCGTCCGCCACCCGGGGCTGGATCCACAAGGCCGGCAACGAGGGCTTCATCAAGCTCGTCGCGGACGCCGACCGGGGCGTGCTCGTCGGGGCGACCTCCGCCGGGCCGATGGGCGGCGAGGTGCTGTACGGCCTGGCGGTCGCGATCCAGGCCCGGGTGCCGATCGCCCGGCTGCGGCACATGATCTTCGCCTACCCGACCTTCCACCGCGCCGTCGAGGCGGCCCTCGCCGACCTGGGGTGAGTGGGGGCAGCGGCAGGGGGGCGGTAGGAGGGGCGGTAGGGGGTTTCGATCGAGCTGCCGTCCGCGCGGGTAGCCTGGGCCACGGTCTCGCCCGCCCGCCGCCGGATCCACGTGATCAGCGTGCTGGCCGGGCCGTTGGCGGACCGCCTCCGAGGCGTTCCCGGGCGTGTCGGGTGAGCGTCCGGCGGCCGCCCCGGGCGCCGTCGGCTCAGCCCCTCGGGACGGCGTGTCGGGCGGCGTGTCGGGTGGCGGATCCCGGTGGGGGACGGGAGGGTGACTGCCGGGGGGACCTCCCGAGGAAAGGGCGAGAATGCCTGACGTCACCACCCCGTACGCGACCGGCACCCCGTGCTGGGTCGATCTGATGGCGAAGGACCAGCAGGCCGCGCTGGACTTCTACCGAGACCTCTTCGGCTGGCAGGGTCAGCCGGGCCCGGCCGAGTTCGGCGGGTACGCGGTCTGCACGCTCAACGGCAAGGCGGTTGCCGGCATCGGTCCGGCGGCGGCCCCCGAAGGCATGCCGGAACCGCCCACCGTGTGGACCAGCTACCTGGCCACCTCCGACGCCGAGGCCACCCAGGACGCGATCGTCGAGGCCGGTGGCACCCTGCTGGTCCCGGTGATGGACGTCGGCTCCCTCGGCCGGATGCTGGTGGCCGCCGATCCGCAGGGTGCGGTGTTCGGCGTCTGGCAGCCCGGCGAGTTCTCCGGGGCCCAGGTGGTCAACGAGGCCGGGGCGCTGACCTGGAACGAACTGCACACCAGCGACGTCGAGGGCGCCACGGCCTTCTACGGCGAGGCCTTCGGCATCGAGGTCAAGCCGGTGGAGGGCAACGACCAGTACTGGGAACTGCACGTCGGTGGCCGCGCCGTCGGCGGCGCCTTGCTGCTCGCCAACGACCCGCCCGGCACCCCGCCGCACTGGCTGACCTACTTCTCGGTCGACGACGTGGACGACTGCGTCAACACCGTGGTCAAGCGCAACGGGAGCGTCCTCGCCCCGCCCTTCGACATGGTGGCCGGCCGGATGGCGGTGGTCGCCGATCCGCAGGGCGCTCCGTTCGCGATGATCAAGCCGAGGCCGAGGTAGGCAGCCGGGCCGCGGGAACCAGCCCACCGAAGACCGCCGCCCCGCCCGTCCGGAAGCCCGGACGGGCGGGGCGCGTCGTCCGCCACGAGAGGGAACTGCTCAGGCGGCGGCGCCGAACCACCGGGCCAGCGCGTCGAGCAGGGACTGCCGGTCCTCGCCGACCCACGCCACGTACCCGTCGGGCCGCAACAGGACGGCGGGGACGTCCAACTCCTCGGTCGCGTCGACGACATGGTCGACCCGGTCCGCCCAGCCCGTGACCGCGAGCCGGCCGCCGGTCCGGTCGAGCAGCAGCCCCCGGCCGCCGCGCATCAGCTCGTACAGGCACCCCTGCTTGAGCCGGACGTCCCGCAGCCGGCGGCCGAGCAGCTCGTGGCCCTCGCCGAGCTCGTAGCGGACCCCGACCGCGGTGACCATCTCGGTCAGGTACCGGTTCACCTCCTCGAAATCCGCCAGCTTCGAGAGCAGCTCGCGCAGCGCGGCGGGACCGGACCCGGTGCCCAGCAGGGTCATCTGGGCGCGGGTGTTCTCCACGACCCGGGCGCCCACCGGGTGGCGTTCGGTGTGGTAGCTGTCCAGCAGGTCGGCCGGGGCCCAGCCCTGGATCTCGGCGGCCAGCTTCCAGCCCAGGTTGTAGGCGTCCTGGATGCCGAGGTTGAGGCCCTGGCCGCCGGTGGGCGGGTGGATGTGCGCCGCGTCGCCGGCCAGGAAGGCCCGGCCGACCCGGTAGCGCTCGGCCTGCCGGGTGGCGTCGCCGAACCGGGAGAGCCAGCGCGGCGAGTGGGCGCCGAAGTCGGTGCCCGCGACGGCCCGCAGCCGCTGCCGGAACTCCTCCAGGGTGGGTGGGGTGGCGCGGTCCTCGACCACGGCCTCGGCAGGCACGATCACGCGGTACACCCCGTCCCCCTGGGGGATCGCGCCGAACAGCATCTGGGTCCGGCGGACCTCGGTGACGACGGCCTCGATGGTCGCCGGGTCCTCGGTCAGCGACAGCTGGCCCAGCAGCGTGTCGACCTTCGAGGGCTCGCCGGGGAAGCCGACGCCCAGCAGCTTGCGCACCGTGCTGCGCCCGCCGTCGCAGCCGACCAGGTAGCGCGAGCGCAGCCGGGTGCCGTCCGCCAGCTCGACGCTCACCCCGTCCTCGTCCTGGCTCAGTCCGACCACCTCCTGCCCGCGCCGGATGTCGGTGCCCAGTTCGAGGGCGTGCTCGTTGAGCAGCTGCTCGGTGACCGGCTGCGGGGTGGTCAGCCCGTACGGGTGGGCGGTGTCCGCGCTCTCCGGCCAGGGCTTGTAGATACCGCCGAAGAAACCGCCGACCGAGAACTTCCCGCTCACCGCGAGGAACCGCTCCAGCAGCCCGCGCTGGTCCATCATCTCCACACTGCGCACGTGCAGGCCCTGGCCGCGGGACCGGTCGGTCGGCTCGGTCAGCCGCTCCAGCACCACCACCCGTACGTCGTGCAGCCGCAGTTCGCTCGCCAGCATCAGACCGGTCGGCCCGCCGCCGACCACGATCACGTCGATCATCGGTACTTCCCCCATGGGGTTCGCGCGAGGCCCGTACGCGGGACAAACGCGTACGTATGTCGCGAACCAAAGATTTCGTGTGTTCCAGCCTCGGGCGACGATTCTGCGCCTTGACGGGGGCCTTGCCGCAAGGCCCCCGGGACGCAGTACCTTGGTGGTGGCGGGGCTGCGGTGATCTGTTTCCATCGGCGTTCGGCGGGCTGTCCGTGGTGGTGTCCGGACTGGCGGAATCGGGCGGATGCTGCGCTGCCTGGTGAAGGTGACCGAGGGGCGAGGCCGGGACGCGCGGGTCCTGGGGCCGGGTGGACGAGGCCGTCGAGGTGCTTCGGACGTCGATGGAGCTCGGGTCGGCCCGGGAGCTGACCCACCTCCTGATGCGCCAGGGCCGCGCGGCCGAGGTCGTCGCCGACCTCCCCACCGTGGCCTCCGAGCGGGAGGCGATGGCCGGTTGGCGGAGGCGCAGCCGCTGATCAGAGGGCGGGACGCCGCCGCCGACGGCCGACGGATCGCCGCGTTCCGGAACACCCGCGCGCCACAGGGCTGATCGGGGGCTGAACCGCGACCCGTACGCGGCGACCGGCGTCCGGGAGCTGTTCGACGTCGCGGTGGTCTCCGAGCGCGAGGGCATCGCCAAGCCGGACCCGGCGATCTGCCGCACGGTCCTGCACCGGATGGGCCTGCCCGCCACCTCCTGCGTGTTCGTCGACGACCAGCCGGCGAACCTGGTCCCGGCGGCCGGACTCGGCATCACCACCCTGCTGGCGGACGGTCTGCCCGGGACGGCGGGATGCCTGACACGCCTGCTCGGCCTGGACCTCGGCGGCCCCTGACCTCGGGGCCGCCGTCGGGAGTAGACCCTCCGTCAGCCCTTGCCGCCCGCCTTCAGCACCTGGGCCGCCGCCACACCGGCCGCGCTGTTGCCGTGGCCGCCGCCCTCGACCTCGGCCGCGACGGCGAGGTCGTTGCGGTAGGCGATGAACCAGCTGTTGGTGGCCTGGCCGGAGCCCGCCTCCACGGTGCCGGTCTTGGCGCCGATCTGGCCGCTCAGCCCGGACATCGGGGCGCGGGCGGTGCCCTGGGTCGCGGTCTTGGCCATCATCGCGCGCAGATCGCGGGCGACGTCGGCCGGCAGCTTTCCGGGCGCGGAGACGCGTTTGACGTCCTCCCGCAGGACGGGCTGACGAAACGTTCCGCTCTGCACGGTGGCAGCCACCGAGGCCATCAGCAGCGAGTTCACCTGGATCTGGCCCTGGCCGATGTACTCGGCGGCCGCCTCGTCCTTGTTCCCCGGCACCGGGATGGTGGCATCCCGGCTCGGGATGCCGATGTGCCACTGCAGGCCGAGGCCGAACTGATCGCGGGCCACCGCCGCCAGCGTGCCGGGCTGCAGCTTCTCCAGGCCCTTGTCGATGAAGCCGGTGTTGCAGGAGCGGGAGAAGTCGTCGGCGAGCGTGTAGGCGGGGAAGTCCCCGGGCTCGTCGTTGTGCCAGGCCCTGGGGGAGTAGGTGGTCTCCTTGCACGGCACCACGGTGTCCGGGCTCACCCCGGCCTCCAGCAGCGCGGCCGAGGTGATCACCTTCATCGTCGAGCCCGGCGCCTGCCCGCCCCCGACCGCGCGGTTGAAGCCGCCCTGCGGGGCGTAGGCCATCGCCAGGATCTGCCCGGTGCTCGGCTGGACGGCCACCAGCGAAGCCGGCTTGCCGCCTGCCGACTGCTGCTTGACCGCCTCCTCGGCGACCTGCTGGAGGTCGGCGTCCAGGGTGAGCGTGACCTGTGGCGCACTCGGTGGGGTGAGGACGAACAGCTGCTCCGGATCCTGCGGCCCGCCGCCGCCGGACAGCACCACGGCCTGCCCGGTGACCACCTTCGCGCCGTCGGCGGGGGCGATCTGGGGCAGCACGCCGCGCAGCGACGGGAAGGCGTCCAACGGCCGGCCCTTGCGGTCGGTCGGCTTCGACACCGGGTCGGGCAGCGGCCGTACGGCGATTGTCCTGCCCGCGGAGAACCTGGGGTGGACCACGCTCGGCGCCCACCGCACCAGCGTCCGCCCGTCCGCGGCCCGCATCACGCCCAGGACGTTGTCGTACTCCCAAGCCTCCGTGGCCCCGTCGAACTCCGCCCGCACCTTGAAGCCGACGGCGGGCTCGCTCGGGGTGCCGGACGAGGCGGGGCCCGTCCCGGTCAGCGCGAGTGACTTGGCCGGCACCCCGTCATGGAACGCGGTCAGCGCCGTCCGGGCGGCCTCCGGACGGTCGGTCAGGCCGGCCGCGGCCGTGAAGTCCCCCCGACCCCAGGCCGCCAGGAAGTCCTTGGCGACCGCCTCGGCCTGCTCGGTGCTCGGCGGCTGCTGCGGCGACCGGGACGCGGCCGACGCCTTGTCACCGCCGCCGTCCCCGGAGGATCCGCCCGACACGGCGTTCACCAGGTTGTACGCGCCGTACCCCCCGACCCCGACCAGCGCGGCGAACACCCCGCCGACCGCCACCAGCACGACCCTTCGCGCGGTCGAGCGGCGAGGCGGCTCGTCCTCGTGCTCCGGGTAGTCCCCGTCATCGGCGTAGTCGGTGTGGTCGGTGAAGCTGGTGTGGTCGGTGAAGCCGGTGTGCTCCTGCTCCTCGTGCATCCTGCTCTGCCCCCCTGCGGATGTCCTGGTCACGGGCCCGCCCCCGCCCCGACGCCCGGACCGTGCGGTCGGGTGAGGGGTCGTTCGGGCCCGGATCAGCTTAATGCCGCAGTCGTCTTCCATGAAGATCGGCCCTGAGAGTGAGCTCGGCCGGGGCGCCGGCGGTCGCCGGTGCCGGTGGTGACGCGGACGCGGATCGGCAGCGAAACGCTGGACCCGTTCGTCCTGTCCTGCGGCTCGTGACGGCTCCCTTTCGACCGTGTCCCCCGTTTCCGTCCGGGTGCGGGAACCTCGAACCTCGGGAGAATCGATGTGTGGGGGACAGCCCCGGCTGCGCCGCGGGTGTCTACGTGAGAGGACCATGCCATGCCCGACTTCCACCCGAAGCACGATCACCTGATCGTCAAGCCGATCGGGGGCTCGACCCCGCAGGACCCGGAGAGGTGCAAGGGCGAGGTGGTGGCGGTGGGGCCCGGCCGGCAGCTGGGGAGCGGCAAGCCGCACCCGGTGGACGTCAAGGTCGGCGAGAAGATCCTCTTCAACAGGTTCTCCGGATCGGAGATCGAGGTGGAGGGGCAGGCGTACGTCGAGCTTCCCGAGGACGAGGTCCTCGCGCTCTCCACGGAGTAGGACAGGGCGACGGGCGTACCCGGCACCCGACCTTCGATCCCGACAGCACCAGGCCCCCGAGATTATGGAGATTCGCGCCATGCCCGAGCAGTCACCCGCCCGGATCGGCGTCACCGGACTGGCCGTGATGGGTCGCAACCTGGCCAGGAACTTCGCCCGTCACGGATACCGCGTGGCTGTGCACAACCGCACCCAGGCGCGGACCACGGCGCTGCTGGAGGAGTTCGGGCATGAAGGCGAGTTCGTGGCGGCCGGGACCACGGCGGAGTTCGTCGCGGCCCTGGAGCGCCCCCGTCTGATCGTGATCATGGTCAAGGCCGGGGCGCCGACCGATGCGGTCGTCGACGAGCTGGTGCCGCTGCTCGACGAGGGCGACGTGGTGGTGGACGGCGGGAACGCGCACTTCCTCGACACCAGGAGGCGGGAGGCGGCCCTTCGGGGGCGAGGCCTGCACTTCGTGGGCAGCGGGATCTCCGGTGGTGAGCAGGGCGCGCTGGAGGGACCGAGCATCATGCCCGGCGGTACAGCGGAGGCCTACCGGGTCCTAGGGCCGTTGCTGGAGGACATCGCGGCCAAGGTCGACGGCAAGCCCTGCTGCACCCACGTCGGACCGGACGGCGCCGGTCACTTCGTCAAGATGGTCCACAACGGGATCGAGTACGCCGACATGCAGCTCATCGCCGAGGCGTACGACCTGCTGCGGCACGGAGCGGGACTGCAGCCCGACGCGATCGCCGAGGTCTTCCGGACCTGGAACGCCGGACGCCTGGAGTCCTATCTGATCGAGATCACCGCCGAGATCCTCGCCCACACCGATGCGGCGACCGGGAAGCCCTTCGTCGACGTCGTGCTGGACCAGGCCGAGCAGAAGGGCACCGGCCGCTGGACGGTCCAGAGCGCGCTGGAGCTCGGTGTGCCCGTGAGCGGGATCGCCGAGGCGGTCTTCGCCCGGGCGCTGTCCGGCAGCGTGCCGCTACGGCAGGCCGGACGGGGGCTGCCCGGCCCCACCGAGACGTGGCTCGACAGCGCGGCGGCGGACCGGTTCGCGGACGACGTCGAGCAGGCTCTGTACGCCTCCAAGATGGTGGCCTACGCCCAGGGCTTCAACCAGATCCAGGCCGGCAGCGCGGAGTACTCCTGGCAGGTCGACCCCGGCGAGATGGCCGCGATCTGGCGCGGCGGTTGCATCATCAGGGCTCGGTTCCTGGACCGGATCCGGGCCGCGTACGAGGCGGACCGGGAGCGTCCCACACTGCTGACCGACGCGCACTTCCGGGAGGCGCTCGGCTCCGCGCAGTCGGCTTGGCGACGGGTCGTCTCGGTGGCGGCCCAACTGGGGGTGCCCGCCCCCGGCTTCGCGACCGCGCTCGCCTACTACGACAGCCTGCGGGCGGAGCGTCTTCCGGCCGCACTGGTGCAGGGACAGCGGGACTTCTTCGGCGCGCACACCTACCGCCGGGTCGACCGGGACGGGATCTTCCACACCCGCTGGGAGGTCGAGGGCCGCCCGGAGGAACAGCGCTGATATACCATCAAGTGTCTTACGGGCAAAGGTCTTTCACTGATCTCACGCAGACCCGGGAAGCGGCCTCCATCGGCCGGTCGCCCCTCCTTCGAGCCGCTTCACACCGCGGGGCACAGGTCCAGGACTCGGCGTGCGGCGTGTTCACCGGTGGCGTGACGCTGGGGATGTAGCGGTTTGTGTGCATGCGTCGTCCGCGCCGTCAGCCGACCCCACCGGACGAGGTCCGGCTGCGGCCGGCCGTGGGCCGGCTCCTGGCCGGCCTGCCGAACATGCAGTCGGGCCTCGTCCACAGCCTGGCCGAGCCCGTCCGGCGGTGGCTGACCGGGCCGGGCGGTGGCGGGTGGATGCTGGATCCGGGTCAGGGAGAGATCACCGTGACACCGGCAACCGCCGGCTCCCCTGCGGCCGCCACCGTGGAGTCGATGGCGCACGACTTCACGGCCTGGGCCACGACCCGAGTGCCTTGGCGCGACCATACGACCGTGACCGGCGACCACGAGGTGGCCGGCCGCTTCCTGGACGCGCTGAACCTTGTCTGAAAGCGGGCCTCACGCGCTGGACCGGAGAGCGCGGCAACACCCGTGGGACGCTCCACGTGGCCTCTCAAGGCACTCCGCCGCACGGCCCGGACGCCGCTGGCACCGAAGACGTGGAGCAACGCGCCTGACGCGTACTCGGGCCAGACACCGGCCAGGCCGACTCGGCGACACATACAGGGCCGCTGTCAGTCTCCGGGGACGGTGAGATCGGCACGCGCCGGCATGTCCGTGGCCCTCAGGTAGTAGTCCTCGACGGCGCGCCAGCGCGTGAGCCATGCCTCGCGGTGTGGCCGCCGGTCGGGGCGGGCGTACACGCGGCGCAGGCACAGCTCGCTCGCGGTGTCGACGAAGACGGTCAGGTCGTAGAAGCCGGCCAGCTCCGGCCGGGCGGTGAGCACTCCTTCGACGATCACCACGGCCACGGGCACCACGCTGTGCGGCTCGCCGGCCCGAAGAGCGTTCGTGTCCCGGTCGAACTGCTCGTAGCGAGCCGGCCGGCCGTCGGAAAGCGGGACGAGGACCTGGTCGCGCAGCCGCTGCCACTCGAAGAGCCGGTGGTAGCCCTCTTCCGGTTCCATGGACAGGCGTTCCTGGTAGGGCATCGGATGGAGGAAGTCGTCACCGTGCACCACGACCGCGTGCCCCGGCCCGCCCAGGTACGCGGCCACCGCGGCCGCTAGCGTCGACTTCCCCGCCCCGGCCCGGCCGTCGAGGGTCACCAGCACGCGGCCGACTCCCGCGCGCTCGGCGACGGCCGCCGCGATCCGCTCGACCGGTGGTTGGGCCGGCGGCGGGTTGAACGGGCGGCCGCCCGCCCGGGGCGCGGGGAGGTGCGGTGCCGCGGCCCGCGGTGCACCGATGCCGGATGCCGGGACGATACTCATGGTTCTCCGCCTTTCGGAAGCCCGTTGCCCGGTGGGGCAGGCCCGGGACTGCGGCCGGACGCGCGCGGGGCGCGGCCGGGCACCGGAGCAGGTCTCGCCTGTTCCTTCGTCGAGTCCTTCGTCGAGTCCTTCGTCGGGCTGGTTGGTCGGTCGGTTGCGGTGCTGCTCCGGCGGCCGCGCAGCGCGGAGGCGCAGGCGGCCACCAGGGCCATCACCGCGGCCGTGCTGAAGACGATGACGAGTCCGTGGTGGAAGGGGCCGGAGATGAGTTCGGGGAAGAACCGCGTCCCGGTGATGGTCTGGGCGTTGCGGGCGGGAAGCGTGCTCAGGACACCGCTGGGCCCCAGCAGGTGGCCGATCGGGTTGTTGCCGAGGAAGGTGGCGAACAGCGTGCTCGTCGGCGGCAGCCCGGCCAGGCGGCCGGCCGCCTGGGCCGGCACTCCCTGTGCCCGCAGGCCGCTGTCGAGTGTGCGCGGAAGCGTCGTGGCCAGGCCGGTGATCATCAGTGAGAAGAACAGGCCGATCGACAGGGCGATGCCCGAGTTCTGGAACGTCGAGCGCATGCCGGAGGCCACGCCGCGCTGCTCGGGCGGCACGCTGCCCATGATCGCCGAGGTGTTCGGCGCCGAGAACATGCCCTGGCCGAGCCCGCTGAGCAGGAGCAGGCCCGCGAACGCCGGGTAGGGGAATGCCACCGGCAGGGCGAGCAGGCCGACGAAGGCGATGGCTACCAGGATCAGCCCGGTGGTGGCGAACGGCCTGGGGCCGTAGCGGTCGGAGAGGAGGCCGGAGGCCGGGCCGCCGAGGAGGAACCCGATGGTCAGCGGCAGCATGAAGATGCCGGCCCACAGCGGGGTGCGGTCGAAGGCGTAGCCGTGCAGCGGCAGCCAGATGCCCTGCAGCCAGATGATGAGCATGAACTGCATGCCGCCGCGGGCGATCGCGATGAGCAGTGCCGCGAGGTTTCCGGCGGCGAACGCGCGGATCCGGAACAGGCCGAGCCGGAACATCGGGTCGGCGACCTTGGTCTCCGCGACGCAGAACGCGAGGAGCAGCGCGGTGCCCGTTGCCAGGCCACCGAGCACGTAGGGGCTGGTCCAGCCGGTCGAGTGGCCGCCGTAGGGCTGGATTCCGTAGGTGATCGAGGCGAGGAGGGCACCGGCCCCCGCGGTGAAGGTGAGGTTGCCGAGCCAGTCGATGCGCCCCGGTTTGCGGCAGCCGATCTCGTGCAGACTGCGGTACGACCAGACGGTGCCGGCCACACCGATCGGGACGCTCACCCAGAAGACGGCACGCCAGTCGATGGTGGCCAGCAGACCGCCGACGAGCAGCCCCAGGAACTGGCCGGCGAGCGCCGTGATCTGGTTGACCCCCAGGGCCATCCCTCGTTGACGGGCGGGGAAGGCGTCGGTGAGGATCGCCGCCGAGTTCGCCATCAGCATGGCCCCGCCGACCGCCTGGACGATGCGGAAGCCGATGAGCCACAGGGCGCCCGCGCCGCCGCGCAGCGGGTCGAGTGAGAGAGCGAGCGAGGCGCACGCGAAGACCGCGAAGCCACTGTTGTACATCCGGACCCGGCCGAACATGTCGCCGAGCCGGCCGAAGGCGACCACGAGCACCGCGGTGACCAGGAGATAGCCCAGGATCATCCACAGCAGGTAGCCGATGTTGCCCGGGGCGAGCGGGTCCAGACCGATGCCGCGGAAGATCGCGGGCAGCGAGATGATCACGATCGAGGCGTCGACGGACGCGATCAGCACACCCATGGTCGTGTTCGACAGCGCGACCCACTTGTACCGTTCACCCGTGACGCGTGCGGTGGCGTTGCCGGCCCGTGCGGCGCTCATGACCACTCCCAACGTCGGTCGGGTCAGGCCGCGGTGGCGACGTCGGCCCAGTGGACGGCGCGTCCGGGCTCCGCGTGGTCGCCGTGCGCGGCGGTGAGCTGGTCGATGATCTGCAGCCCGCGGCCGTGCTCGCCGCGGGTACAGCTGGCTGCCCAGTCGCCCTGGGCGGCTGCGGGGCCTCCGTCGCAGACTTCGATGCGCACCCGTTGGGCGTCCGGGGCGCGGCTCAGTCGCAGGCGCAGTGGGGGCTCGGCGTGCTCAACGGCGTTGGTGACGAGTTCCGAGACGGTCAGCAGCACCGAGTCGGCCGCCTCGTCGGCGACCCGCCACTGTGCGAGGACCGCTCGGGTGATCTTGCGGGCGTCTGCGGCGGCTTCCGGGCGGTGCGCCAGGGGCCAGGCGCGGTCCGATGGCCGCGAGCTCCGGGCAACGGCCGGCCATGGGGGGATGTCCGGGGCGTAGGTGCAGATCACGGTCATCACCTTCTTCCGGCGCCGTGGTGGCGCCTGGGCTGTGACCAGAACCCTTAACGATCCACTTCCCATCTATATCACTCAGGTATATAGACAGTCAATATAGATGAGTGGTATAGATGGGGGTATGGATGAGACACCCGAAGAGGGCCTCCAGGAGGTGGCGGCGGCACTGAACGAACTGGCCATCGGGCTGGTCAGGCATCTTCTGTCGGACCGGCAGGGCATGAGCCTGACCACCGTCGCGGCGCTCGGCCGGCTGGACCAGGAAGGTCCGATCCGGCTGACCGCGCTGGCCGCGGCGGAAGGCATCGCCCAGCCGTCGATGACCGCGCTGGTCCAGCGGCTGGAACGCCAGGGCCTGGCATCGCGGACGGCGGATCCCGGGGACGGGCGTGTCTGCCTCGTCGCCATCACGGATGCCGGGCACGAGCTGCTGGCCGAGCGCCACCGCGCGCAGCGAGCCCGGGTGGCCGGCCTGCTGGCCGCACTGCCCGAGCAGGACGTGCGAGCGCTGAGCGAGGCCATGCACACGGCCTCGCCCATCGTCCGCCGCATGCTCCGGGAAGCCCCGTCGCCCCGCACCACCCGTGGCGGAACGGCTTACTGAACTCCCGGGGTGCCTTCTTCGGTATCTCCTCCCGCAGGCGGCGGGATCCGATCCGCTGCCCCGTCGCGCCCCGCGCGCCGGGCTCCGATCCTGGCACCTGCCCTCATATCGGACTTCCGGAAAGGGCGGAGAACCATGAGCACCATCCCGGTACCCGGCTCCGATACGCCGTCGGCGACGGCGGCGGCACCGGACTACCCCATGCCCCGGGCGGCCGGCTGCCCGTTCGACCCGCCACCGGCCCTGCGAACCCTGCAGGCCGAAGCCCCGATCAGCCGGGTGCGGCTGTGGGACGGCAGCACCCCGTGGCTGGTCACCCGCTACGAGGACGTACGGGCCCTGCTGGCCGATCCGCGGATCAGCTCGGAGAGCACCCACCCGCACTACCCCCACCAGAGCCCGGCCGCGAAGGAGCGCCGGACGCAGTCGCGGACCTTCATCACCATGGATGATCCGGAGCACGCCCGGCTGCGCCGGATGGTCACCGCAGCCTTCGCCATCAAGCGGGTGGAGGCGCTGCGGCCAGCCGTTCAGCAGATCGTGGACGATCTGCTCGATGCCCTGCTCGCCGGGCCCAACCCGGTGGACCTGGTCCAGGCGTTCGCGCTGCCGGTGCCCTCACTGGTGATCTGCGCGCTGCTCGGCGTCCCGTACGCCGACCACGACTTCTTCCAGGCCAACAGCAGGATCCTGATCAAACTGACCACGACGCCGGAGCAGGCCCGGGCGGCCACCCAGCAGCTGGTCGGCTACCTGGACCGGCTGATCGGTGACAAGCTCGCCCACCCGGCCGACGACCTGCTCTCCACGCTGGCCGAGCGGGTAAGGGACGGCGAGATCTCCCGGCGCGAAGCGGCGAACATGGGGGTGCTGCTGCTGATCGCCGGGCACGAGACCACGGCGAACATGATCGCACTGGGCACCCTGGCCCTGCTGCGACACCCTGATCAGCTGACCCGGCTGCGCGAGAGCGACGATCCCGGGCTGATCGCCTCGGCGGTCGAGGAACTCCTGCGCTACCTGACCATCGTGCACAGCGGACGGCGTCGCGTGGCCCTGGCGGACATCGAAATCGGCGGGGTCACCATCCACGTCGGCGACGGCGTCGTCCTCGCCAACGACATCGGCAACCGCGATCCCGCCGCCTTCCCCGATGCCGACCGACTGGACGTCGACCGCAACCCCCGCCACCACGTGGCCTTCGGCTTCGGCGTCCACCAGTGCCTGGGCCAGCCGCTGGCCCGGGTCGAACTGCAGGTCGTCTACAGCACCCTCTACCGCCGCATCCCCACCCTGCGGCTGGCGGTGGGCCTCGACCAGATCCCGTTCAAGCACGACGGGACCGTCTACGGCGTCTACGAGCTGCCCGTCACTTGGTGACCGCGGCCACATGCCGAGCAGGGGCCAAGTGCCGCGTAGATAAGGAGAATTCCGATGAAGGTCATCGTCGACCAGCACAAGTGCGTCGCCTCCGGCCAGTGCGTCCTGACCGCACCCGAGGTGTTCGACCAGCGCGAGGAGGACGGCATCGTCGTCCTGCTCACCGAGACCCCGCCCGGCCACCTGATGGACGACGTCCGGCAGGCCGCCACCCTCTGCCCGGCCCAGGCGATCTGGCTGGCGGAACAGGAGAAGCAGGAGGGCGAACAATGAAGCGGATCGTCATCGTCGGGGCCTCGGCCGCGGGCCTGAGCGCGGCCGAGACCCTCCGCCGTCGAGGCTGGGACGGCCACCTCACCCTGATCGGCGACGAGCCCTGTCCGCCCTACGACCGGCCACCGCTGTCCAAGCAGATCCTGACGGGCGGTTGGCCCGCCGAGCGAGCCGTCCTGCGCTCCCCGCACGATCTCGCGCGCCTGGAGGCCGAGCTGCTCCTCGGACAGCCCGCCACCGCCCTCGACGTCGCGCACCGCCGGGTGCACCTGGGCGCCGGCGAGACCATCCGCTTCGACGGTCTGATCATCGCCACCGGGGTGACCCCCCGGCGCCTGCCCGACAGCGACCTGGCCGGAGTGCACGTCCTGCGCACGCTCGACGACGCCCTCGCCCTGCGAGCCGCGCTGCTCGCCGCGCCCCGGGTGGTCGTGGTGGGCGCAGGCTTCCTCGGCACCGAGGTCGCCGCGGCAGCCCGGACCATGGGCCTGGAGGTGACCCTGGTCGAGCCGGAGCCCGTCCCGGTGCGCCGCCCGTTCGGCGAGCGCGTCGGCGCCATCGTCGCCGACCTGCACCGCGCCCACGGCACCCGCCTGCGCTGCGGGACCCCGGTACGCCGACTGCGCGGCACCGGCGGCCGAGTGACCGGGGTGCAACTCGGCGACGGCACCACGCTGCCGGCCGACCTCGTCGTCCTGGCCCTCGGCGCCACTCCCGCCACCGGCTGGCTGACCGGCTCGGGCCTGCGCCTTGCGGACGGGGTGGAGTGCGACGCACGGTGCCAGGCCGCACCCGGCATCTACGCCGCCGGCGACGTCGCCTCCTGGCACAACCCCCACTTCGGCACCCGCATGCGACTGGAACACCGGATGAACGCCACCGAACAGGCCATCGCCGCGGCCGGCAACCTGCTCGGCGACGCCACCCCGTTCGCCCCCGTGCCCTACTTCTGGACCGACCAGTACGACACCAGGATCCAGGCGTACGGCATCTTCCCACCCGACGCGGACCTGCGCGTCATCTCCGGAGACCCGTCCACCGGCCGCTTCACCGCCGCCTACGGCCACCAGGGAGTGGTGGTCGGCGTGCTCGGCTGGAACGCCCCCCGCGAACTGCGCATGCTGCGCCGACTGGTCGTCGAGCGCGCTCTCTGGACCGCCGTCACGGACGCCGGGTCGTGTCCTCCACCGACTGTCGATCGTTGGCGGGAGAGCACACGACCTCGAACGCTTGGGGTGTACTCATGACATCTGCTTCCGCTCATCAGGAACCGATTCGCGTCGGTGTCGTAGGTCTGAGCACGCGCGGCGGGTGGGCGGCCACCGCCCATGTGCCGGCACTGGCCGGGCTCGACGGATACGAGCTGCGGGCCCTCAGCGCCAGCAGCGCCGAAGCGGCGCGCGCGGCCGGCGAGAAGTACGCGGTACCGCTGACCTTCGGCAGCGCGCGGGAGCTTGCACGCAACGAGGAAGTCGACCTCGTGGTCGTGACGGTAAAAGTTCCGCACCACCTGGAACTCATCCGGCCCGCACTCGAAGCGGGGAAGACGGTGTTCAGTGAGTGGCCGCTCGGCGTCGACCTCGCGCAGGCCGAGGAACTGGCCGACCTCGCGCACCGCAGGGGGCTGCTGACGGCCGTCGGCCTGCAGGCCCGGTCGGCTCCGCCGCTTCGGTACCTGCGCGACCTGGTCGCCGAGGGCTATGCGGGCCGGGTGCTGTCGACCAGCATGCTCGGCTGGGGCGGGCCCTGGGGCGCCACGTACGACGACGACCATGCGTACGTGCTGGACGTCACGAGCGGCGCCACCTTGCTGTCGATCCCCTTCGGACACTCGGTCGACGCGTTGACCATGGTGCTCGGCGAGTTCCGCGAGGTATCGGCGCAGATCGCGAACCTGCGTCCCGAGGTCACCCACGTGACCAGCGGAGCGGTTGCGGCCAAGAGCACCGAGGACCAGATCGCCGTGACCGGTCTGCTCGAATCGGGGGCCGTGGCCGCGATGCACTTCCGCGGCGGTACATCCCGCGCCACCGGCTTCCACTGGGAGATCAACGGCACCGGTGGCGACCTCGTCGTGAAGGCCGACCACGACCTGTGGTGGATGGGGCGGCTGCGGCTGTACGGCGCCCGAGGCGACGACGGCGGCTTGGTCGAACTTCCGGTCCCCGCCCGCTACCAGCGGTCGCTGACACACTGGACCGAGCGAGCCGCCGAGCCCGCCCACAACGTCGCCCACGAGTACGCGCTGCTGCGCGACCAGATCACCGGGAGCCTCGCGCCGGGCGAGGACGGTGTTCCCGACTTCCGGCACGCCGTCCGGCGCCACCGCATGCTGGAACAGATCCGCGAGGCGGCACGGACCGGCCGGAGGACCACGCTCGCCCCCTGGGGCCCGTGAGCCCCTCACCGTGGGTACCTCCGGCACCCTGCCCGGATCGCGCCGGTTCGCTGTGAGGTGAGCCCGTCTGGCGGCCCTCCCGGCGGGCGGGGAGAATGGTGATCGCAAGGCTTGCCGCCGCGAGACGCGGAGTTGGTAACTGGTGTGAAGAGCTCCCCTCGCCCCGCCGAGTCCGCCACGCCGCTCGCACCCGGGCCCGGTGCCGGTGAGAAGGGGCTCAGGTCGGGCGCCCTGGGGCTGTTCTCGTCGGTCGCGATCGGGATCTCCTCGACCGCGCCGGCGTACAGCCTGGCGGCGACGCTCGGCCTGATCGTGGCCCGGGTGGGGCTGCAGGCCCCGATCATCACCATGCTGGCGTTCGTGCCGATGCTGCTGATCGCGTACGCCTACCGGGAACTGAACGCCGTCAACGCCGACTGCGGGACGACCTTCGCCTGGGCCACCCGGGCATTCGGCCCACACGCCGGCTGGATGGGCGGCTGGGGCCTGATCGTCGCCGACGTGATCACCATGGCGAACCTGGCCGAGATCGCCGGCATCTACGGCTTCCGGCTGGTCGGACTGGACTCGCTGGCGGCCAGCCGGGTGTGGACCACCGTGGCCGGGGTGGTCTGGATCGCCCTGATGACGGCGGTCTGCTACGTGGGCATCGAGGTGTCGGCGGCCCTGCAGCGCTGGCTGGTCTGCCTGGAGGTCGCGACCCTGCTGCTCCTCGCCGTCACCGCCCTGGTCAGGGTCTACACCGGCGGTCCGTCGACCGCGACGCACGTCTCCGCGTCCTGGTTCAATCCGCTGAACGTCCCCTCCCCCCAGGCGCTGACCACCGGGGTGCTCGCCGCCGTGTTCATCTACTGGGGGTGGGACACCGCGCTCACCGTCAACGAGGAGACCGCGGACAGCCGGCACACCCCCGGGCGGGCCGCCGTGCTGTCCACCGTCCTGCTGCTGGTCATCTACGGTCTGGTCGCCACCTCGGCCCAGGCCTTCGCCGGGGTCGGCACCACGGGCATCGGGCTGGCCAACCCGGACAACTCCAGAGACGTGCTCTCCGGCCTCGGCGGGGCGGTGTTCGGCACCAGCGGGCTCGGCTCCGCGCTCACCGAACTGCTGATCCTGATGGTGCTGACCTCGGCGGTCGCCTCCACCCAGACCACCATCCTGCCGACCGCCCGCACCGTCTTCTCGATGGCCGCGCACAAGACCCTGCCGTCCGGCTTCGCCCGGCTGAACCGCCGGTTCCTGACCCCGATCTGGTCGACCGTCGGCATGGGGCTGGTGTCGATCGTCTTCCTGGTGCTGCTCACCTCGGTCAGCCACGACGTGCTGGCCGACTCCATCGACTCGGTGGGCCTGGCAATCGCCTTCTACTACGGTCTGACCGGCTTCGCCTGCGTCTGGTACCACCGCCGGGTGCTCACCCGCAGCCCCCGGGACCTGCTGTTCAAGGGCGTGCTGCCCGGGATCGGCGGGCTGATCATGCTGTTCCTGTTCTGCTACGCCGCCTTCCACGTCTACGCCGCCGCCGACTACGGCGCGACCTCCGTCCGGCTGCCGCTGCTCGGCCGGGTCAGCGGGGTGACCGTCCTGGGGCTGGGCGCGCTGCTGATCGGCCTGGCGCTGATGCCGGTGGTCACCCGGGAGCACACCGCGGCCCTGCGGCTGCAACGCAGCCTGCTGCCGCAACGGCTGCCGGCGCTGAGCGCCGTCGAGTCGGCCAGCCGCTACCAGCCGGCCGACGCCCGCACCGGGGTGGGCGGGGACTGGTACGACATCATCCCGCTGTCCGGCTGCCGGGTCGGCCTGGTGGTCGGCGAGGTGCTCGGCCACGGCCTGCGGGCCGCCGCCGCGATGGGCCGGCTGCGGGCCGGCATCCGGGTGCTGGCCCGGCTGGACCTGGATCCGGACGAGCTGCTCACCCACCTGGACGACGTGGTGCGCGAGGAAGACGACTCGGGCAGTCCGCGCGGCCGCGGCGTGACCTGCCTGTACGCGGTGTACGACCCGGTCGACGGCCGGTGCAGCCTCGCCCGGGCAGGCCACGCGCCGCCCGTCGTGGCCGACCCGGAGGGCGGCGTCCGCTACGTGGAGCTGCCGGCCGGGCGGCCGCTGGGACTGGGCGGCCCGCCGTTCCAGCGCGCCGAGCTGGACCTGCCGGCCGGCAGCCTGATCGCCCTGTACACGGACGGCCTGGTGCAGGCCGTCGACGGCCGGCGCGGGCTCACCGACACGCTGGCCGGGCTCCGCCGGCCGCTGGAGAACCTGTGCGACGAGGCGCTGGCGACCCTGCTGCCCGGGCCGGTGGACGACGACGCCGTCCTGCTGCTGGTCCGCACCCGCCGGCTCGGTGCCGGGCAGGTCGTCGACTGGGAGCTGGCGCCCGACCCGGCGACGGTCGCCCGGGTGCGTCGCCTGGTCACCGGGCGGCTGGACGAATGGGACCTGGCGGAGCTCGTGTTCACCACCGAACTGATCGTGAGCGAGCTGGTCACCAACGCGATCCGGTACGCCGCCGGGCCGATCCGGGTCCGGCTGATCCGGGACCGCAGCCTGATCTGCGAGGTCTCCGACACCGGGCACACCTCGCCGCATCTGCGCCAGGCCGCCCGGGACGACGAGGGCGGGCGCGGCCTGTACATCATCGCCCAGCTCACCGAGAGCTGGGGCACCCGCTACACCGAGGAGGGCAAGACCATCTGGACCGAGCAGGCCCTGCCCCCCGAGGGCTGATGACCGAGACCGGTGCCCCTGCCGACCGGCGCCCCCGCCGACCGGTGTCCCCGTCCGCAAGGCGGGGCCGGAGGTGTCGATGTGGCGCTGCCGGTCGATCCAGGAGGGGAGGGGCGTTTAACTGTGGAGTGGGGAAACGACGCGGCTGTGGGGACGAGCGGGACAGAAGGGCAGTCCGGTGGCTGATGTCTCGAACACGAGGGCGTGGCGTTCGCCGCGATTCCTGCCCAGGTGGTCGCACCGGGTCACGATCGGTGGCTATGTGCTGGTCGCGGCCGCGGTGGCGCTGGATTTCGCCAGCGGGCCCGGTATCACGTTCGCCCCGATGCTCGCCGCCCTTCCCGTACTGGCCGGTGTGGGCGCCCGCCGGGCCGCCGTCCCGCTGACGACCGGGGTGGTCGCCGGCGCGCTCGTCGTCGGCATGGCGGCCTACGACGCCGCCGTGCCCGCGGTCGTGATGGCGACCGCGGCGGCCACAGTGGTCGTGGTCACCTTCTTCAGCTGCATCAACGTCGTGGTGGTGACGGCCCAGGAACGGGAGCTGGCCAGGGTCCACACGGTCGCCGAGGCCGCGCAGCGTGCCCTGCTGCGCCTGGTGCCCCGGCGGATGGGGCCGCTGGTGGTCGCGGTGCGCTATGTGGCGGCGGAGGCCGAGGCACGGATCGGCGGGGATCTGTACGAGGTGATGGCGACCCCGTACGGGGTGCGGTTGTTCCTCGGCGACGTGTGTGGCAAGGGCCTGGCCGCAGTGGAGACGGCGGCCGACGTGCTGGGGGTGTTCCGTGAGGCCGCGCGGGCCGAGCCGGATCTGGCGGAGGTGGCCAGACGGCTGGACTCGGCGCTCGTTCGTCGTCCGGCGAGCGAGGAGTTCGTCACGGCGGTTCTGGTCAGCATCCCCGACACACCGGGACCGGCGGTCGTGGTCAACTGCGGGCACCCGCCGCCGCTGCTCTGCCATGACGGTCAGGTCAGCACGGTGGAGCCGGCCGTCGAGGCACCCCCGCTGGCGCTGCTCGGCCTGGTCGGCGGGGACTACCACGCCGGGTCGCTCGCCTTCGACCGCGGCGACCTGCTGCTGCTCTACACGGATGGCGTGTCCGAGGCCCGGGACGCGGCGAGCCGGTTCTACCCGCTCGCCCAGCGCCTGGCCGCCCTGCCACACGGGGAGCCGGACGCCCTGCTGGACGAGCTGCTCCTGGACGTGCGGGCGTACGTCGGCTCCGGGTTGACGGACGACGCGGCCCTGCTCGCCGTCCGCAGGGAGCGGTGACCGGTTCAAGCCGTCCCCGGAGGCGATCGCCGAGGGTCACCAGCCTGTTCGTGCCCGGCAGCAGCAGGCGCTGAGACCCGGAGCGTCCCGTCACGCCGGCCGTTGGTGCCGGTACTCCTCCAGTGCTGGCGACGTCCTCATCGCGCGGAAGTTCGTGATGGTGTACTCGGCCAGCCCCGCCACCGAGTACGGGTCGCTCTTGGCGATGTCCTCGATCTGCGCCCGGTCGGCACCGACCGCGACGATGACCGCGCCATCGCGGGGCTCCTTGGGGCCCGATGCGATGAAGACGCCGGATTCGTAGTTCGAGTCAAGCCAGGCAACGTGCTCGGGGTGGGCCGCTTCGATGCGGTCAAGCGGCGCGGTGTAGGTCAGCTCAAGAATGAACATGATCGACATCATAGCGATGGGTGACCGTCCGATCGCGCAGAGGCAGCGGCGCGGATCACCCGCTCCCGGACTCGTGTCGCGGTCGAGGCCGCCGTCGACAAAGAGCCGACGGTCCATTCAGGCCTCCCGAGCAGCTCCTTCGAGTGGCGATCGGCCGCCACCGGCCGGAAATGGCCGGGCGGGCCCGTCGGCGCTCACACAATGGCGCGCCCGATGCTGGTGGCCAACGGACGGACGGCAGAGATGGTCTCGAACACCCGCGCACACGCACCGCTGGACGGCATGACCATGGTGCTGCGCAAGCTCCCGCAGGTGACGGTGCTGTTCTGGATGCTCAAAACGGTCGCCGTGACTCTCGGAGAGTCCGCCGGAGACCTGCTCGGTATCAGCTTCCAGCTCGGCTACGTCACCACCGCGTTCCTCTTTCTCGCGTTCTTCCTGGTCGTCGTCGTGGCCCAGGTGCGGGCGAGGCGGTTCCACCCGGCGCTGTACTGGTCGGTGGTGCTGGGCACGAGCATGGTCGGGACCGAGGTGTCCGACTTCCTCAACCGTGGATTCGGCCACGGCAGCGCCCCTGACGGCATCGGCTACGCCTCCGGCGCCATGATCCTCGCCGCCCTGCTGGCGCTGGTCTTCCTCGTCTGGTGGCGCACCGGGCAGACGTACGACGTGGAGAACATCTCCAGCCGCACCGGCGAGATCCTGTACTGGATCGCGATCCTGGTCTCCAACACCCTGGGCACCTCGAGCGGCGACTGGCTCTCGGACGACACCGGCCTGGGCTTTCGTAACGCCTTCCTGGCCATCGTGGGCATCATGGCGCTGATCGTGGCCGCGTACTACCTGACGTCGATCAATCGGATGGTGCTGTTCTGGCTGGCGTTCATCCTCACTCGCCCCCTTGGCGCGGCCGGCGGCGACGCGCTGACCAAGCCTGCGGCCGAGGGCGGCCTGGGCTGGGGCACGGCGGGCGGCACCGCGGCGCTGAGCGCCCTGCTCCTGGCCCTGATCGCCTACCAGACCCGGCACATCCGCCGACACCCCCTGGCCCCGCTGCCGTTCCCCGTGGACCGGCGCACCGGACAGCCTCAGCGCCCCAACGGAGCCCTGGTCCAACCGGTGACGCCGTTGGCGGACGGCGAACCGATCGACATGTAGCGAATGTGATGGCCCCGGGGGTGCATGTGGGCCCGGGTCGCGTCGTCCGAGGTGGCCGGGGAAATGGCAAGAGGGCCTGTGTCCGCGCATTCGCGCGGGCACAGGCCCTCGTGGGTCACCCCGGTGGCCCCTGTCCGACCCCCGAGGCGTGGGGGGACCGAACGGTCGGCTTAGTACCAGTGGTGGGTCTGCCAGAAGGCCCAGGCGGCGTTCGGGCTGCCGTAGCGGGAGTTCA
>NZ_JBVHHW010000021.1:0-145390 GCF_055560875.1 Kitasatospora sp. NPDC023118 | reverse complement strand
GGTTACATTCCGAACCCGGAAGCTAAGCCTCACAGCGCCGATGGTACTGCAGGGGGGACCCTGTGGGAGAGTAGGACGCCGCCGAACAATCATTCCAAAAAGACCCCCTCCCATTCGGGAGGGGGTCTTTTTGCGTTAGCCTCTGCCAATGCAGAACCTGACCCTGACCTGGCAGTCCGCCGGGGGTGCCGCCGTCGGCCTCTACGGAGGCGCGTACGTTGCCGCGCGGGTCCGGAAGCCGGGGGTGTCGGCGCTGCTGCGGGAGGCCGGCACCCTGCTGGCGCTGTTCGCGCTCTGGCAGTTGGTGGGGCACTTGTCGGTGATGAGCGCCGACCACGCGTTGGACCGGGCGAGCTGGATCCACCGCACCGAGCAGATCATCGGGCTGCCGAACGAGGCGTCCTGGCAGGCGGCGATCACGCCGTACCCGGTGCTGGTGAGGCTGGCGAACTACTACTACGCGGTCATGCACTTCGCCGTGATGCTTGCTGTGCTGCTCTGGGTGTTCCTGCGGCACCGGGAGCGCTACGCGTGGGTGCGCAACACGGTGGTGATCACCACCGCGGTCTGTCTTCTGGTGCAGTTCATCCCGGTGGCGCCGCCGCGGATGCTGCCGCAGAACGGGTTCGTCGACGTTGCCGCCGAGTACGGGCAGTCGGTGTACGGGGGTGCGGTCGGCGGGGTGGTGGTGGCCGATCAGCTGTCGGCGATGCCGTCGGTGCACGTCGCCTGGTGCGTGCTGGCGGCGGTCGCGGTCGTGCGGGTGTCGCCGAGCCCGTTCCGCTGGGTGATGGTGTTGCACCCGGTGCTGACGGTCGCGGTGGTCGTGGTGACGGCCAACCACTTCTGGGCGGACGGCATCGTCGCCGTCGTGATCCTGCTCTTCGCCTACGCCGTCCTGGCGTTGGTGGCGCGCCGACGGGGTCGGGCCGCCGTCGAGACGGTGGCCCGACCCCGCAGTGGTGCCGAGGACCGGCTGAAGCAGATCACTTGACGGGCAGGGCGACCTTCCCCCAGGAGCCGTTGCTCAGCGCGGAGGTGGCCCAGTACCAGGCGGCGAGCCCGGAGACGGCCGCGATCCAGCCGGCCGCCTTGGCGAGGCCGCCGTACCCGCCGAAGGTGGCGATGGCGGACAGTACCAGGGAGAGCGTCAGCAGACCGTAGACGGCGCGGCTGAACAGACCGGCGCCCCAGCCGGCCGCGGTGAGGCTGAGGGCGAGCAGGGCCCACAGCAGCAGGAACAGACCGGCCGCGTTCTTGCTCGCGCCGCCCGCCACCGACCAGGTCGCCCAGAAGGCGCCGAGGCTGGTGAAGGCGGTGCCGGTGAAGCCCTCGCCGCGGCGGAGCTGCCACAGGCCCGCGATGAAGAGGGTGACGCCGCCGAGCAGGTGGGCGAGGTGGGCCGCGTCCCCGACACCGGCGCCGTGCAGGATTCCGGTGGAGAGCAGACCGTAGGCGAGCAGTGTCAGGCCGAGGGCGAGGTAGCCGAGGTTACCCGCGTCGGCTCCGGTGGAGCGGGCGTTCGATGCCCCGGTAGCGTCGTTGCTCACCGGAGGCTCCTTTCACTCTGGGCGCGCGCAGGGCGCAGTGACGCTTGGTGTCGTTTCGGTGAGTGGATGCGCGCGACCGCGCCGAGGGCGCACGGCGAAGGGCGTGCGCGGGCAGCGGTCAGAAGTGAGGTCAGAAATGATGGGCCAGCGCAGAGCCGCTGGTCACGTCCCCGCCGGGGGAGATTCCCCGGCTAGATCGGTGTACCCGGCCCAACTCGCTTGTACCCTTGTGAAGATAACAATTTGTGACTGCGTCAGGCGGTGCGCTGGGTCGGCACCCGCAGGGTCAGGATCGCCATGTCGTCGGACGGCGGCTCCGGGGCGAAGCGCTCGACCGCGCGCTGCACCCGCAGCGCGACCGCCCCAGCGGTCAGGCCGGTGCAGCCGGTGAGCACCTCGGCCAGGCCGTCGTCGCCCAGCATCCGCCGCCCCTCGCGGCGTTCGGTGACACCGTCGGTGACGCAGAGCAGGACCTCGCCGGGGGAGAGCACCAGGTGCTCGGCGGTGAGATCGAGGTCGTCCATGACGCCGAGCAGCGGCTGCGGGGTGGCGGCCCGGTCGACCCGGCCGTCGGTGCGCAGCCGCAGCGGCAGCGGGTGGCCGGCGCAGACCAGGGACAGTTCGGTGCTGCCGTCCGGGCGGGGCGTCAGTTCGCCGTAGAGCAGGGTGAGGAAGCGGCTGCGCGAACCCTCGTCCAGGATGGCCGCGTTGAGCCGGCGGAGCACCTGCGGGGCGTCCAGGCCCTCGCGGGCGAGCAGACGCAGCGAGTGCCGGGCCAGGCCGGTGACCGAGGCGGCCTCGGGGCCGGTGCCGCAGACGTCGCCGATCGCGAAGCCGTAGGTGCCCTCGCGGATGGTGAACAGGTCGTAGAAGTCGCCGCCGACCTCGTTGCCCTCGCCGGCCGCCTGGTAGTAGACGTCCACCTCGACGCCCGGGATCTCGGGCAGGTCCGGGGGCAGCAGGCTGCGCTGGAGGGCCTGGCTGGTGGCGGTGCGCTCGGAGTAGAGCCGGGAGTTGTCGAGGGCGAGGGCGGCCCGGCGGGAGAGGTCCTCGGCGAGTTCGAGGATCTCCTGGCGGAACCGGACCCCGGACGGGACGCCCAGCGCGAGCAGGCCGATGACCCGGTTGCGGGCGGTCAGCGGCAGCACCACGGTCTCGCCGAGCAGCCCGGTCAGTTCCGGGCTGTCGGTGAGGCCGAGGGCCTCGGCGGTCCCGGCGGGGGCCGCCCAGAAGCGGACGCCGTGGGTGGGGCCGGCCTCGGGGGCGGGGGTCTTGTCGAGCAGGTCGCGCAGCCGGTCGATCCGGTCCTCGTCCTCGTGCAGGACGAAGGCGAGGCCGGCCGAGGTGCCGTGGTCGCCGTTGGTGTAGACGGCGCACCAGGAGGAGAGGGTGGGGACGGCCATCTGGGCCATCAGGGCGAGGGTCTGCTCGTGTTCGAGGGTGCCGGCCAGCAGGTCGGAGGCCTCGACGAGGAAGGAGAGCGAGCCGCGGCGCAGCCGTTCCAGCTCGGTCAGCCGGGTGCTCTCGACGGCCAGGGCGACCCGGTCGGCGGCGAACTGCAGCCGCAGCGCGTCCTCGTTGTCGTAGCGGCCGGGCACGGCGGTGGCGATGCCGAGAGAGCCGATCAGGCGGCCCTCGACCTTGAGTGGGACGGTGACCAGGGAGCGCATGCCGCTGTCGGCGAGCAGCGGCAGGCCGGTGGGGCGGGCGGCGAGGTCCTCGTGGACGGAGGGCAGCCGGGCGGAGTCGTAGCGGTTGCCGGTCCCGACCGGGAAGCGGGCGTGCCGGCGGTGTCCATGGTTGAGGCCGGCGGCGGCGCGGAGCTCGAACTCGGTCTCGTCGTCGGTGGTGAGCAGCAGGTACGCGGCGTCGGCGTCGAGCAGGTCACGGGCGCGTTCGACGGTGCGCTGGAGCAGGGTGTCGAGGTCGTCGGTGTCGACCGGGCCGGCCAGCAGGTCGAGCCGGGGGCCGGTCGGGTCGGGGCGCTCGCCGGGCAGGGTGCGGGCGGGGGAGCGCAGCACGGCGCGGTCGGGTTCGAGGACGAGCAGGCAGAGGGTGGAGGGGACGCCCTCGGTGTCGCGCACGCGCACCTGGACGCCGTACACCTCGACCTCCTCGCCGTCGGCGCGGCGGACGCCGTAGCCGCCCTCCCAGTGGGCCAGCCGCAGGGTGTCGGTGAGGCCGAGGCCGCGGCCGGGGGACTGCGGCCAGACCGCGAGGTCGGCCCAGGGGCGGCCGAGGACGGCGGCGGCGGGGTACTGGAAGAGGGCCGCGGCGTCCGGGTTCCAGGCCAGGACGCGGCCGTCCTCGTCGAGCTGGACGACGGCGACGTGCACCGGTCCGGGGCTGCTGGGCAGGTCGCTGCCGGGGGTGGCGGGGACGGCGTAGCGGGTGCCGACCACGTGGGCGGGCAGGGTGAGCCGGAACCAGACGGTCTTCTGCCCGGCCGCGTACTCGACGCCCCAGCGCTCGGCGAGGGCGGAGCACATCAGCAGGCCCCGGCCGCCCTCGCCGTCGGGGTCGGCGTAGCGGTGCCCGTCGCCGAGCGAGGGCAGGCCGCGCTCGGGGTGGTGGTCGGTGACCTCGATCCGGACGGTCTCCTCCTCGCGCAGGCAGCAGACCTCGGCGGCGGTGCCGGCGTGCACGACGGCGTTGGTGACCAGTTCGCTGACCAGGACGACGGCGTCGTCGACGACTTCGGGCAGACCCCAGCCGAGCAGCGCGTCCCGGACGAAGCCCCGGGCGGCGGCCGCGGACCGGCCGTCGGGATCGAAGGTGGCGGCTGCGCGCGCGGTGACCACGTTGCCACTTCTCCTCTGCTGCTCTTGCCCTGGCTGTCCGGGGTGCGGCGCCGACTTCCCCGCGCGCGCCGTCGGGGTGGGCGGCGGCGCTGGGTCCGGTCGCGGCCCGGTGCAGCGCTCCACCCTACTTTCCGCTTGGTTCCCCGTGGGGGCGGGGCCGCGAAACAGGCACCTGAGGGTGATTCTGCCCACCTGTTTCGGACGGTGCGGTACCAACCGAGCGCAACCACCCGTATACCCGGCGCCAGTACTGCCAGACTGGGGGGTCCGCGACGGCCGGTGGGAGCAGTACGGTCGTGTGGGTGCCGGTGCTCCGTGGGGCCGCCGGTACGCAGCCCAGCCGGGCCGGTGCCCGGGTGCGTGCCGTACGGCACGGCGGTCACCGGACAGTTCACTATGTGGGAGGGGCCCGTTGAGTTCGGCCACCAAGGACGCAACCAAGGACGCAACCGGTACGACGCCGCCCGCTCCGCGCGGTGGACGGTCCGGGACGGCGCTGCGGAGCGCGGCCGGCCGGCGATCGGGCCACAACCGCGGCGCCGAGCCGGCCGACCTGCGCAAGCTGCTGGCCGCGTTGACCGCGATGCGGGACGGCAACTTCCGTCGCCGGCTGACGGTTCCGGGCGACGGGCCGCTGGCGGAGATCGCCGCGGTGTTCAACGAGGTCGCCGAGCGCAACCAGCACCTGACCGGTGAACTGGCCCGGGTGCGGCGGGCGGTGGGCCGCGAGGGCCGGCTGAACGAGCGGCTGGAGACCGGTGCGGGCGAGGGCGCCTGGATGGCGGCCGTCGACAACTGCAACGCGCTGATCGACGACCTGGCCCGTCCGATGGCCGAGGTGGGCCGGGTGCTGACCTCGATCGCCGAGGGCGACCTGGACCAGAAGATGGAGCTGCGCTCGCTGCACAGCAACGGGGTGAGCCACCCGCTGCGCGGCGAGTACCTGAAGATCGGGCGGACCGTCAACGGACTGGTGGACCAGCTCTCGGAGTTCACCGACGAGGTGACCCGGGTGGCCCGCGAGGTGGGCACCGAGGGCAAGCTCGGCGGTCAGGCCAAGGTCCGCAGTGTGTCCGGCAGTTGGAAGGACCTGGCGGACTCGGTCAACACCATGGCGGGCCGGCTGACCGCGCAGGTGCGCAACATCGCCCAGGTGACCACGGCGGTGGCCAAGGGCGACCTGTCCCGCAAGGTCACCGTGGACGTGGCCGGCGAGATGCTGGAGCTGAAGAACACCGTCAACACGATGGTGGACCAGCTGAACAGCTTCGCCGCCCAGGTCACCACGGTGGCCCGGGACGTCGGCACGGAGGGCCGGCTCGGTGGTCAGGCGCAGGTGCCGGGCGTGGCCGGGGTGTGGCGCGAACTGACCGACTCGGTGAACTTCATGGCCGACAACCTGACCGGCCAGGTGCGCAACATCGCTCAGGTGACCACGGCGGTGGCGCGCGGGGACCTGTCGCAGAAGATCGAGGTGGACGCGCGCGGCGAGATGCTGGAGCTGAAGAACACCATCAACACGATGGTGGACCAGCTATCCGGCTTCGCGGAACAGGTGACCCGGGTGGCCCGTCAGGTGGGTACCGAGGGCCGGCTCGGTGGTCAGGCGCAGGTGCCCTGGGCGGCCGGGGTGTGGCGGGATCTGACCGACAACGTCAACTTCATGGCGAACAACCTCACCGATCAGGTGCGCAACATCGCCCAGGTGACGACCGCGGTCGCCAAGGGCGACCTGTCGCAGAAGATCCAGGTGGACGCGCGCGGGGAGATCCTGGAGCTGAAGAACACCATCAACACGATGGTGGACCAGCTCTCCTCCTTCGCCGACGAGGTGACCCGGGTGGCCCGGGACGTCGGCACCGAGGGCATCCTCGGCGGCCAGGCCAGCGTGCCCGGGGTGTCCGGCACCTGGAAGGACCTGACCAACAGCGTCAACCTGATGGCCAACAACCTGACCAGCCAGGTCCGCAACATCGCCGAGGTGACCACGGCGGTGGCGCGCGGCGACGTGTCGAAGAAGATCACCGTCGACGCCCGGGGCGAGATCCTGGAGCTGGTGACCACCGTCAACACGATGGTCGACCAGCTGTCGGCCTTCGCCGACGAGGTCACCCGGGTGGCGCGCGAGGTGGGCACCGAGGGCATTCTGGGCGGCCAGGCGCGGGTGCGCGGGGTGTCGGGCATCTGGAAGGACCTGACCGACAACGTCAACTTCATGGCGTCGAACCTGACCGGGCAGGTGCGCAACATCGCCGAGGTCGCCTCTGCGGTGGCCCGCGGCGACCTCTCCAAGAAGATCACCATCGATGCCCAGGGCGAGATCGCGACGCTCGCCGGGACCCTGAACACCATGGTCGACCAGCTGTCCGCGTTCGCGGTGGAGGTCACCCGGGTGGCCCGCGAGGTGGGCACCGACGGCACCCTGGGCGGCCAGGCGAGCGTGCCGGGCGTGGCCGGCATCTGGAAGGACCTGACCGACAACGTCAACCAGATGGCCAACAACCTCACCGGCCAGGTCCGCAACATCGCGCTGGTGATCACGGCGGTGGCGCGCGGCGACCTGTCGCAGAAGATCGACGTCGACGCGCGCGGCGAGATCCTCCAGCTCAAGACCAACATCAACACCATGGTCGACCAGCTCTCGGCCTTCGCCGACGAGGTCACCCGGGTCGCCCGCGAGGTGGGCACCGACGGGCGGCTGGGCGGCCAGGCCCGGGTGCCCGGCGTGGACGGCACCTGGCAGGACCTCACCGAGTCGGTGAACGAGCTGGCCAACAACCTGACCCGGCAGGTGCGCGCGATCGCCCAGGTCGCCACCGCGGTGACCAGGGGCGACCTGAGCCTGCGGATCGACGTGGACGCCGCGGGGGAGCTCGACGAGCTCAAGGACAACATCAACCAGATGATCGCCAACCTGCGCGAGACCACCCGCACCAACCAGGAGCAGGACTGGCTCAAGACCAACCTGGCCCGGATCTCCGGCCTGCTCCAGGGCCGCCGGGACCTGGAGGCGGTCGCCTCGCTGATCATGACCGAGCTGACCCCGGTGGTCTCCGCCCAGCACGGCGCCTTCTTCCTGGCCCAGCCGGCCGGCCGCACCGCCGAGCTGATCACCGAGGACGACGACGAGAACGACACCGTGCTGCGGCTGATCGGCAGCTACGGCTACCAGCGGCGGGCGATGCCGACCACCTTCCGGCCCGGCGAGTCGCTGATCGGCCAGGCGGCGGTGGAGAAGCGGGCGATCATCGTCAAGGAGGCGCCGCCCGGATACCTCAAGATCGCCTCCGGCCTCGGCGAGGCCTCGCCGACCCACATCGTGGTGCTGCCGGTGCAGTTCGAGGGCCGGCTGCTCGGCGTGATCGAGCTGGCCACCTTCAGCTCCTTCACCACCGTCGCGCTGGACTTCCTCAACCAGATCGCCGACCTGATCGGCGTCACCGTCAACACCATCAGCGTCAACACCAAGACCGAGGGCCTGTTGCTGGAGTCCCAGCGGCTCACCGCCGAACTGTCGATGCGATCCGCCGAGTTGGAGGCGCGGCAGGAGGAACTGGAGCGCACCAACGAGGAGTTGCAGGAGAAGGCCGAGCAACTCGCCCAGCAGAACCGCGACATCGAGATCAAGAACAGCGAGATCGAGGAGGCCCGGCAGGTCCTGGAGGAGCGCGCCGAACAGCTCGCCCTGGCCTCCCGCTACAAGAGCGAGTTCCTCGCCAACATGTCGCACGAGCTGCGCACCCCGCTCAACTCGCTGCTGATCCTGGCCAAGCTGCTCTCCGACAACAACGAGGGCAACCTCTCGCCCAAGCAGGTCGAGTTCGCCGACACCATCCACGGCGCCGGCTCCGACCTGCTCCAGCTGATCAACGACATCCTGGACCTGTCCAAGGTCGAGGCGGGCAAGATGGACGTCCGTCCGGCCCGGATCGCCCTGGTCCAGCTGGTCGACTACGTCGAGGCCACCTTCCAGCCGGTCGCCGTGGACAAGAACCTGGACTTCGCGGTGCGGGTCTCGCCGGCCCTGCCGGTCACCCTGCACACCGACGAGCAGCGGCTCCAGCAGGTGCTGCGCAACCTGATCTCCAACGCCGTCAAGTTCACCGACAACGGCGGCGTCGACTTCTCGATCAGCGCGGCCGGCCAGGGCGCCCCGCAGTACGTGCGCGAGCGGCTGCTGGAGTCCGGCTCGATCCAGGACCCGGACGACGAGCTGATCGCCTTCTCGGTCTCCGACACCGGCATCGGCATCCCCGGCAACAAGCTGCGGGAGATCTTCGAGGCGTTCAAGCAGGCCGACGGCACCACCAGCCGCAAGTACGGCGGCACCGGCCTCGGCCTGTCGATCAGCCGGGAGATCGCCCGGCTGCTCGGTGGCGAGATCCACGCCGAGAGCGAGCTGGGCCGGGGTTCGACCTTCACCCTGTACCTGCCGCTGCGCACCGAGGCCCCGGGCGGCGCCCCCGTCGACCGTCAGCCCGAGCGCCCGGGCCAGTCGGCCGCGCCGGCGCCCCGTTCCTCGGTCGGGGTGACCCCGGTGGGCCTGCCGGTGCCGGTGGGTGAGAACCCGGCCGACCACTGGGCCCAGGAGGTCCGGGAGCTGGCCGAGGAGCGCCGCCGCGGGGCGTTGGAGCGCCGGCGCAGCGCCGCCCTGGAGAGCGCCGCCGCGTCCCGCCAGGCGGAGCCCGCGCAGCAGCCCCGGTCGGTCCACGGCGACACCCGCTTCGACGGCCAGCAGGTGCTGATCGTGGACGACGACGTGCGCAACGTGTTCGCCCTGACCAGCGTGCTGGAGCAGCACGGCCTGACCGTCCTGTACGCCGAGAACGGCCGCGAGGGCATCGAGATGCTGGAGCAGCACGAGCACGTGGCGCTGGTCCTGATGGACATCATGATGCCGGAGATGGACGGCTACGCGACCACCGAGGCGATCCGCCGGATGCCCCAGTTCGCCGGGCTGCCGATCATCGCGCTGACCGCCAAGGCGATGAAGGGCGACCGCGAGAAGTCGCTGGAGGCGGGCGCCACCGACCACATCACCAAGCCGGTGGAGACCGACCACCTGCTGTCGGTGATGCACGAGTGGTTGAACGGGGACCGCGGGTGAATGTCCTGTGCGGCGCGAACTCCGGGCCGGGCCCCGGGGTTCGCGCCTGCCGGTCGGCCGGTTTGCTGGCGGACGGACCCGGGAACCCGGTAGGGTCACCGATCGTTGCGAACAGTGACCGGACGGCGACACGCTGGTGAGCGTGCGCCGGAGCACTGGCTGCGCGCCGCTCCGGATCGGGTCCCGACGGAGCGATGTGCCGGGCGAGGGGGTGCGGCTAGCATGACCGGGGTAGCGGTGGGCAGTGCGCGGGTGCCTTCACCGGGCGGCAGGCAAGCGACAGGAGGGCGGGCCCCCATGCAGAAGGCGAAGATCCTCCTGGTCGACGACCGACCGGAGAACCTGCTGGCGCTGGAGGCGATCCTCTCCGCCCTGGACCAGACGCTCGTGCGCGCCGCCTCCGGCGAGGAGGCACTCAAGGCGCTGCTGACCGACGACTTCGCGGTGATCCTGCTGGACGTCCAGATGCCGGGCATGGACGGCTTCGAGACCGCCGCCCACATCAAGCGCCGTGAGCGCACCCGGGACATCCCGATCATCTTCCTCACCGCGATCAACCACGGGCCGCACCACACCTTCCGCGGCTACGCGGCCGGGGCGGTGGACTACATCTCCAAACCCTTCGACCCGTGGGTGCTGCGGGCCAAGGTCTCGGTCTTCGTCGACCTGTACGTCAAGAACTGCCAGTTGAAGGAGCAGGCCGCGCTGCTGCGGCTGCAGCTGGAGGCGGGCGGCGGCGAGCCGGCCCTCGGCGGGGCGCTGCTGGGCGAGCTGTCCGCGCGGCTGGCGGCGGTCGAGGAGCAGGCGGAGGCGCTGGGCAAGCAGCTGGACGGGGCCGAGGACGCCGGGGTGGCCGCCACCGCGGCGCACCTGGAACGCAAGCTCGTCGGCCTGCGCCGGGCCCTGGACGCGATGCGCCCGGGCAGCTCGTAGGGCGTCCGCCGGGCGCGCGGAGCCGGCGCCCCGCGTTCGGCCGTCCGGGTGGTTCGACGGTACGGCCGGGTGAAGCCCGGTCAGCGTGACGGTGTGTCTGCGACACGTCCGGGCGCTGCGGCTCGGCCGCATGTGCACCGGTGGTTCGCACCGGTAGGCTGCTGACCCATGGCCACTCGCACGCCCGGGAACGCAGCACGTAAGTCGACTCCGGGACCGTCCAAGAAGGCCGCGGCGAAGGCCCCGGGCAAGCCGCCCGCGAAGAAGGCGGCAGCTCGCAGGGCCCCCGCGAAGAAGGCGGCGGCCAAGTCGGCCCCGCCACCGCCGCCGTCCCGCTCGGGGCTGATGCGGCTCCTCAACGCCTTGGCGAGCCCGATCGCCGCGATCTTCCGCGGCGTCGGCGACGGCGCCAAGAACCTCCACCCGGCCCACCGCAAGGACGGACTGGGCCTGGTGTTGTTCGCACTCGGGATGGTGACCGCCGCCGGCACCTGGTTCAGCCCGCAGGGCTGGCTGGGCGAGGCGGCCACCGCCGTGGTGTCCGGGCTGTTCGGGCGGCTCGACGTGCTGGTGCCGTTCCTGCTGGCCGGGATCGCGATCCGGCTCTGGCGCCACCCCGAGCTGCCGGAGGCCAATGGCCGGATCGTGATCGGGCTGGGCGCGCTGCTGGTCGGCGTCCTCGGCCTGGTCCACATCGGGTGCGGCGCGCCCATGATGGGCAGCGGGGCCTCCCGGATAAGGGCGGCCGGCGGGATCATCGGCTGGGCCGCGTCCACTCCGATGATGGCCGCCGCCGGGCCGGCGCTGGCCGTGCCGCTGCTCCTGCTGCTGGCCTTCTTCGGTCTGCTGGTGGTCACCGCCACCCCGGTCAACCGGATCGGCGAGCGGGTGCGGGGGCTGTTCGTACGGCTCGGCGTGATCGAGTCAGGGCCGGAGGACGAGCCGCGCTGGGGGCGTACGCCGGAGCGCGAGCTGTCCACCGACCCGCCGGAGGACGCCGACCCCGACGCCATGCCGTTCACCCTGGACACCGACGGTGAAGACCCGACCGACGAGGTGGCCGCCCGTCGACGCCGCCGCCGGCGCAGACAGAGCGTCGACGACGAGGAGCAGCCGGAGGCCGTCCGGGTCTCGCTCGACAAGGAGCCGCTGGACCCGTACGCCACCCGCGACCTCGCCGCCGGCGCGGCCGCCGACCTGGACGGCGCGCTGGTCTACGGGGTGCCCGCCTCCTCCGCGGTGGCGGACATGATGCACCAGGTCGAGGACCTCACCGCCGCGCCGGAGGAGCCCGCCGTCCCGGCCGCGCGCAGCGGCGGACCGGGCGCGCCCGCGGAGCACGGCCCGGCGCCGGTGCGGATGGAGCAGCTCCAGCTCGGCGAGGGCATCACCTACGCGCTGCCCTCGCTCGACCTGCTGGAGCGCGGCGGCCCGGCCAAGGCCCGCAGTGCCCTCAACGACGAGGTGGTGGCCCAGCTCACCGGCACCTTCGCCGAGTTCAAGGTGGACGCCAAGGTCACCGGCTTCACCCGCGGCCCGACGGTCACCCGCTACGAGGTCGAGCTCGGCCCGGCCGTCAAGGTGGAGCGGATCACCGCGCTCGCCAAGAACATCGCGTACGCGGTGGCCAGCCCGGACGTGCGGATCATCAGCCCGATCCCGGGCAAGTCCGCGGTCGGCATCGAGATCCCCAACCGGGACCGCGAGATGGTCAACCTCGGCGACCTGCTGCGCTCGCGCACGGCCGCCGAGGACACCCACCCGATGGTCGTCGGCATGGGCAAGGACGTCGAGGGCCACACCGTGATGGCCAACCTCGCCAAGATGCCGCACATCCTGGTGGCCGGTGCGACCGGCGCCGGCAAGTCGTCCTGCATCAACTGCCTGATCACCTCGATCCTCGCCCGGGCCACCCCGGACGAGGTGCGGATGGTCCTGGTCGACCCCAAGCGGGTCGAGCTGACCGCGTACGAGGGCATCCCGCACCTGATCACGCCGATCATCACCAACCCCAAGAAGGCCGCCGAGGCCCTCCAGTGGGTGGTGCGCGAGATGGACCTGCGCTACGACGACCTCGCGGCGTACGGCTTCCGGCACGTGGACGACTTCAACGAGGCGGTGAAGGCCGGCAGGGTCACCCCGCCGCTGGGCAGCGAGCGGGAGCTGAGGCCGTACCCGTACCTGCTGGTGATCGTCGACGAACTGGCCGACCTGATGATGGTCGCGCCGCGCGACGTCGAGGACTCGGTGGTCCGGATCACCCAGCTGGCCCGCGCGGCCGGCATCCACCTGGTGCTCGCCACCCAGCGGCCCTCGGTGGACGTGGTCACCGGCCTGATCAAGGCCAACGTGCCGTCCCGGCTGGCCTTCGCGACCTCCGCGATGGCCGACTCCCGGGTCATCCTGGACCAACCCGGCGCGGAGAAGCTGATCGGCAAGGGCGACGCGCTCTTCCTGCCGATGGGCGCGAGCAAGCCGATCCGCATGCAGGGCGCGTTCGTCACCGAGGCGGAGATCGCCAAGGTGGTGCAGCACTGCAAGGACCAGCTGAGCGCCGTCTACCGGGACGACGTGATGGCCGGGGCCGGGCCGAAGAAGGAGATCGACGAGGAGATCGGCGACGACCTGGACCTGCTGATCCAGGCGGCCGAGCTGGTGGTCTCCACCCAGTTCGGCTCGACCTCGATGCTCCAGCGCAAGCTCCGGGTCGGTTTCGCCAAGGCGGGCCGGCTGATGGACCTGATGGAGTCGCGCGGGATCGTCGGTCCGAGCGAGGGCTCCAAGGCCCGCGACGTCCTGGTGAAGCCGGACGAGTTGGACGGCGTGCTGATGACCCTGCGGGGCTGACGGGCCGTGCCCTCCGGGTGTGTTCACTCGTTCGGAGGAGGGTAGGCGCGGTGTGGGGAACCGAACGTCCGTACACCGCGTCACAGGCCGGAAAGCGCACTCCGGGTCCCCGCGTGTCCCGCTGACGACCGGTCAGCGGGGGGCGGCCCCCGGTCGGAGCGGGCGCGCGCAATCCGTCCCGTTTCTGCTTGAGCAACGATCCGTCCACGCCCCTACACTGTTCTCCAGCAGGTGGCCATCCGCTCGAAAGGCGTGCCCCGTGACCATCGGCAAGTCCTCCGACCGCGAGAACGCCCCGTCGTCCGTCGAGCCGACCGACGACTCGGTGCAGGCGGCCGATGCCCCGAGCATCGGCCGGGTGCTATCCGCCTCCCGGATCGAGGCGGGACTCACGGTGGACCAGGTGAGTACCGCCACCCGGGTGCGGGTGCCGATCGTCCACGCCATCGAGGAGGACGACTTCGACCGCTGCGGCGGCGACTTCTACGCCCGCGGGCACATCCGCTCGATCGCCCGCGCGGTCGGCGTGGACGGCGAGGCGCTGGTCGCCCGCTACGACGCCGCGCACGGCGGCTCGCCGGCGGCCAAGCGCCCGGCCACCCAGCTGATCGACAGCGGCCCGATCAGGGTGCCCAGCCGCGGCCGGCCGAACTGGGCGGCGGCCATGGTCGCCGCGATCGTCGCGGTGGTCGTGCTGATCGGCTTCAACCTGGTGAGCGGCAAGGGCGGCCACGGCACCACCGGCTCCGCCAGCGCGCCACTGCCCAGCGGCGCCGGCACCGGCTCGGTCGCCCCGGAAACGCCCACCGTCCAGCCGCCGGCGCCCGCGCCGAGCGCCGCCGCGATCGCCGCCGTCCCGGCCGACAAGGTCACCGTGAAGCTGGTCGCCCAGGGCACCAGCTGGGTCTCGGCGATGGACGGCAACGGCAAGTCGCTGTTCCAGAACAACATCAGCGACGGTCAGGACCAGACCTTCACCGACCCCAAGCAGATCAAGCTGGTGCTCGGCAACGGCGGGGCCGTGCACGCGTACGTCAACGGCAAGGACCTCGGAGTCCTCGGCAAGGACGGCCAGGTGGTGCACGTCACGTACACCCCCGGAGACCCGCAGGCTGGCTGACCACAGGGGCCGTCGAGGGCCGTCGATGATCAGCTGATCGATGGCACGCGGCCTCCGGGGCGAACGGCACCGGAGGCCGCGCGTTAATCTTGGGCCTATGCCTGAACGCCGCACTGTCGCCCTTGTCACGCTCGGATGCGCCCGCAACGAGGTGGACTCCGAGGAACTCGCCGGGCGACTGGAAGCCGACGGCTGGTTGCTCGTCGACGACGCCGCCGAGGCGGACGTCGCCGTCGTCAACACCTGCGGCTTCGTCGAGGCCGCCAAGAAGGACTCCGTGGACGCCCTGCTGGAGGCCAACGACCTCAAGGGCCACGGCCGCACCCAGGCCGTCGTCGCGGTCGGCTGTATGGCCGAGCGGTACGGCAAGGAGCTCGCCGACGCGCTGCCCGAGGCGGACGGCGTGCTCGGCTTCGACGACTACGCCGACATCTCCGACCGCCTGCAGACCATCCTCTCCGGCGGCCACCACGCCCCGCACATCCCGCGCGACCGCCGCAAGCTGCTGCCGATCAGCCCCGCCGAGCGGCAGTCCGCCGCCGAGGCCGTCGCGCTGCCCGGCCACGGCGCCGAGGCCGCCGCCGAGCCGATCGCCGACCTGCCCGACGGCCTCGCGCCCGCCTCCGGCCCGCGCACCCTGCGCAAGCGGCTGGACGACAGCCCGGTCGCCTCGGTCAAGCTCGCCTCCGGCTGCGACCGGCGCTGCTCCTTCTGCGCCATCCCGGCCTTCCGCGGCTCGTTCATCTCCCGCCGCCCCTCCGACGTGCTGCACGAGGCCCAGTGGCTGGCCGAGCAGGGCGTCCGCGAGATCGTCCTGGTCAGCGAGAACAACACCTCGTACGGCAAGGACCTCGGCGACATCCGGCTGCTGGAGACGTTGCTCGGCGAGATCTCCGCGATCGAGGGCGTCGAGCGGGTCCGGGTCTCCTACCTGCAGCCGGCCGAGATGCGCCCGGGCCTGATCGACGCGATGACCGGGACCACCGACGTGGTGCCGTACTTCGACCTGTCCTTCCAGCACTCGGCGCCCGCCGTGCTGCGCCGGATGCGCCGCTTCGGCTCCACCGACCAGTTCCTGGAGCTGCTGAAGACCATCCGCGACAAGGCCCCGCAGGCCGGCGCCCGGTCCAACTTCATCGTCGGCTTCCCCGGGGAGACCGGGGAGGACTACGCCGAGCTGGAACGCTTCGTCACCCACGCCGGGCTGGACGCGATCGGCGTCTTCGGCTACTCCGACGAGGAGGGCACCGAGGCCGCGACCTACGACGGCAAGCTGCCCGAGGACGTGGTCGCCGACCGGCTGAGCCGGCTGAGCCGTCTCGCCGAGGAGATGACCGCCCAGCGGGCCGAGCAGCGGGTCGGCACCGAGGTCGAGGTGCTGATCGAGTCGGTCGAGGACGGCGTGGTCGAGGGCCGCTCCGCCCACCAGGCTCCGGAGACCGACGGCCTGACCACCCTGAACGGCGTCGAGAACCCGGAGGTCGGGCAGTTCTGGCGGGCCACCGTGGTGGCCAGCGAGGGTGTCGACCTGATCGCCGAGGCGCTGGAACGGGTGCGACTGCCCAGGACTTCGGGGGCCGAGGCTCCGGGAGTCGGGGAATGACCAAGGGGCCAGGCGCCCCGGCCGCGGCCCACCCGGGCAGACCGTCGGCCGCCCTTCCGCCGGCGCCGGGTGTCTGGAACATCGCCAACGTGCTCACGATGGTCCGGGTCCTGCTGGTCCCGGTCTTCGTGGCGCTGCTGTTCGCCGACGGCGGACACAACCCCAAGTGGCGCGCCGTCGCCTGGGCCGCGTTCGCGATCGCGATGATCACCGACCTGTTCGACGGTGAACTCGCCCGCCGCAAGGGCCTGGTCACCGACTTCGGGAAGATCGCCGACCCGATCGCCGACAAGGCGATCATGGGCTCGGCGCTGATCGGCCTCTCGCTGCTCGGCGACCTGCCCTGGTGGGTCACCGCGGTGATCCTGGCCCGCGAGCTCGGCATCACGCTGATGCGCTTCTGGGTGATCCGCTACGGGGTCATCCCGGCCAGCCGCGGCGGCAAGCTCAAGACGCTGACCCAGGGCACCGCGGTCGGCATGTACGTCCTGCCGCTGACCGGCTGGCTGGCCACCGGACGGGCCGTCCTGATGGGCCTGGCGGTGCTGCTCACCGTCGGCACGGCGCTGGACTACATCGGACAGGCGCTGCGACTGCGCCGCGAGGGAACGGCCGCGGAGCGCGCGGACCGGTGAGCGACGGGGGAGACCGGGTGACGGACTACGAGCTGGCCGATCGGGCGCACACCGCGCTGCGGGCCCAGGGGGGCACCCTGGCCGTCGCCGAGTCGCTGACCGGCGGGCTGCTGGCCGCCGCGCTGGTGGACGTCCCCGGGGCGTCCGCGACCTTCCGCGGCTCGGTCACCGCCTACGCGACCGAGCTGAAGGCCTCGGTGCTCGGTGTGGACGAGGGCCTGTTGGACGTGTACGGTCCGGTGCACCCGGTGGTGGCCCGGCAGATGGCCGAGGGCGTGCGGGGGCTGCTGGGGGCCACGTACGGGCTCGCGACGACCGGGGTGGCCGGTCCGGACCCGCAGGACGGTCAGCCGGTCGGCACCGTACACCTGGCGGTGGCCGGCCCGGGGGGAACTCTGGTCAGTTCGCCCCTGCTGTCGGGTGGTCGTGCCACAATCCGTCACGGGGCGGTGACCGCCGCACTGGAGCTGCTCGTCGGCCGGCTCGCTCGGTAGGGGCCGGCGGAGGATCTCCACCGAACCGAGATCTGTCGAACCGGCACGCGCGGGTATGGCACTGCTGGAGGATCGTGTTACATCCGAGGTCCTGGTTGGGCAGATACCAGATGGCGAACGAGTTGCGTGATGGTGGCCGGGTGGGCCGCGTCGGGTACCACGAGGGGCCCGCGAACCCGGGTGTGACACCGGAACGAGGAGGGGGACGGCCTTGCAGCCCAGAGTGAACACGACCGGGGTCCCCGCACGCGAAGCGGGCAAGGCGGTACGGTGGGGGCGTGACATCTCGATCCGCAGTCCGAGGAGGGAGGCACCGATGATCCTGCTCCGTCGCCTACTGGGCGATGTACTGCGTCGGCAGCGCCAGCGCCAGGGCCGCACACTCCGCGAGGTGTCGGCGGCCGCCAGGGTTTCGCTCGGATACCTCTCCGAGGTCGAGCGGGGACAGAAGGAGGCCTCCTCGGAGCTGCTCTCCGCCATCTGCGACGCACTCGACGTCCGGATGTCCGAGGTCATGCGCGAGGTCAGCGACGAACTGTCGCTCGCCGAACTTGCGGCGATGGCCACCCTCTCCGAAGGTGATCTGCTGAGGCCGGTACTCGAACCGGTTCCGCTGCCCGCCCCCGGCGCCGACCGGGCGAACATGTCGCCCAAGGCCGCCGCGATGGACGTGGTCGCCGCCTGATTCCGGCCTCGACACCCGGGCTCCACCGATGCCCGGGGCGAGCGGAGGAGGGCAGTCGTGCGGAGACTCGCGACGGTGTGCGCGGTGGCCCGAATAGGGCTGCGGGCGCGGCGGTCGGTGCCCTGGCCGGCCCGATGGGTCCCGGTGGCCCTGACGGCCGGGCTCGCCTGGTGGCTGCTGGCTGTCAGGGGGCAGCTCGCCGACGGCGCGGTGCTGGGCCTGCTCGCGGCCGGTGGCTGGGGTCTCGGCCTCATCCCGGTCCACGCCGACCGGAACGCGACCGGTCCGGTCCGGCGTCGGCGCCAGGAGGCCGTGGGCCGGGTGGAGGCGCAGCCGCCACCGGTCGGATGATCAGATGTGACCGAAGGCCGCGGGGTCGTTGACTCCGCGGCCTTCGGTGCTCCCGTGCGCGCTCCGAACGCGGCTGCTTAGGGCCGCAGCCGGAGGCCGCGCGGGGTGGCGTGGAAACCGGCCTCCTCCAGGGCGCGGCCGAGGTCGGAGCCGAGCGCGGGCTCGCCGTTGGCCCGCTCCACCGTGACGCTGCCGAGCGCGCCCGCGCGGACCGCCTCGGCCAGCGCCCCGGCGGCCAGCGCCCGGGTCGCCTCGTCCTCGGGCCAGGCCAGCAGGGACTTGCCGCCCCGCTCCACGTACAGCGCCAGCTCGCCGTCCACCAGGACCACCAGGGCGCCCGCCTTGCGGCCTGGCCGATGGGCGGTGGACTCCTTGCGGCCGGGGACGGTGGGCGGCTCAGGCCAGGGCAGGGCGGCGCCGTAGGCGTTCGCCGGGTCCGCGGCGGCCAGCACCAGCGGCTGCGGCGGCTCGGCGGTCGGGGCGGCCGGCCACTCGGTGCTGCGGGCCCGCTCCAGCCCGCCGTTGACCGAGCGCAGCCGGTCGGCCGCGCCTTCCATGGCGAACTGGGCGCCGCCCAGGCCCTCGACGAAGTAGCCCCGGCGGGCCCGGCCGCGCTCCTCCATCGCGGCGAGTACCCGGTAGACGCCGGCGAAGCCGCCGGGCACCCGTTCGGCCGCCACCGCGCCCCGGGTGAGCAGGCCGTGCCGGTCCAGCAGGCTCTGCGCCTGGGCGGTGGCCCGGACCGTCGGGTCGGCGGCGAAGGCGGGCAGCAGCGACCAGCGCCCGGCCACCGTCGGCGGGCCGCTGCGCAGCGCGCCGCCGACCCGGCCGAAGGCGCGGCCGGCGCCGCCGTAGCGGCCGCGCGGGGTGGCCCGGGGCGCGCGGTGGGCGGTGGCGCCCGCGGTGCGGCCGGAGCCGAGCAGGGCGCGCAGCGGGGCCAGGGTGTCGTTGGTGACGTACCCGGCCCAGACCAGGTCCCAGAGTGCCTCGACGATCTCCGGCTCGGCCGTGTCCTCCGGGAGCTGCTGGACCAGTTGGCGGAAGAACAGGCCGTAGCCGCCGGCCAGCGCCTGCATCAGCGCGCTGTGCAGCGGGGTGAGCGCGGGCGCAACGGGCTCGGGGCGCAGCAGGTGGGCGTTCTCGGCCAGGTGCAGGCTCAGCCAGCCGTCCTTGCCGGGCAGCGCGCCGGCGCCGCACCAGCCGATCTCGCCGGCCGCCGTCAGCTCGTCCAGCAGGCCGGGGGAGTAGTCGGCGAGCCGGGCCGGGAGGATCAGCTTCTCCAGGGCGGAGGCGGGCAGGGCGGTGCCCTGGAGCTGCTCGACCACCCGGAGCAGGCCGTCCGGGCCGCGCAGCCGGTGGCCGGCCAGGTGCTGCCACTGCGGGAGGAAGGCGGCCAGGGCGCGCGGCGGGACGGGCTCGACCTCCTGGCGCAGGGCGGCCAGCGAGCGGCGGCGCAGCCGGCGCAGCACCTCGGCGTCGCACCACTCGGGGGCGGTGTGGCCGGGAGGGGCAGCGCGAAGCGCTTCCGAAGAAGGGTGGTGGCGGGCGACGGGTGGGATGAACTGCCCTTGGACCAGGCGGCCAGCGGCGGTGAGCCGGTGCAGGGTGCCGGTGACGACGGCGGTGCCCAGGCCGTAGCGGGCGCCCGCCTCGGCCGCGGTGAACGGGCCGTGGGTACGGGCGTGGCGGGCCAGCAGGTCGCCCAGCGGGTCCTTGACCGGCTCGGTGAAGGCCTCGGGGACACCGACCGGCAGCGGGGTGCCGAGCGCGTCGCGCAGCCGTCCGGCGTCCTCGATCGCGGCCCAGCGCTGCTCGCCGGCGATCCGGACCTGGATCACCCGGCGGGCGGCCTCCAGCTCCAGGGCCCAGAGCGGTTCGGCGCCGCGGGCGGTCAACTCGGCCTCGGTGAGCGGGCCGAGCAGGCGCAGGGCGTCGGCGACGCCCTCGGCGTCCTTGATCCGGCGCTCGGGGGTGAGGCGTTGGAGTTCGGTCTCCAGCTCGGCGAGGACCTCGGGGTCGAGCAGTTCGCTCAGCTCGGCCTGGCCGAGGAGCTCGGACAGCAGCCGGGAGTCCAGCGAGAGGGCGGCGGCGCGGCGTTCGGCGAGCGGGGAGTCGCCCTCGTAGAGGAACTGGGCGACGTAGCCGAACAGCAGCGAGCGGGCGAAGGGCGAGGGCTCGGGGGTGGTGACCTCGACCAGGCGGACCGCGCGGGACTCCAGGTCGCCCATCAGCTCGACCAGGCCGGGGACGTCGAAGACGTCCTGCAGGCACTCCCGGACGGCCTCCAGGACGATCGGGAACGAGCCGTACTCGGAGGCGACTTCGAGCAGTTGGGCGGCGCGCTGGCGCTGCTGCCAGAGCGGGGTGCGGCGGCCGGGGCTGCGGCGGGGGAGCAGCAGGGCGCGGCCGGCGCACTCGCGGAAGCGGGAGGCGAACAGGGCGGAGCCGCCGACCTGGTCGGTGACCAGCCGCTCGATCTCGCCGGGGTCGAACAGGGCGGCGTCGGCGCCGACCGGGGCCTCGTCCGGGGTCGAACCGGCGGGTTCGGACGGGCTGCTGAAATCGAAGTCAGGGGCCAGGAGATCGGCGTCGGGCAGGCGGAGCACGATGCCGTCGTCGGCGTGCATGACCTGGGGGTCCAGGCCGTGCTTCTCGCGCAGCCGGGCGCCCAGGGCCAGGGCCCAGGGGGCGTGCACCTGGGCGCCGAAGGGGGAGTGGATGACGATCCGCCAGTCACCGAGCTCGTCCCGGAAACGCTCGACCACGATGGTGCGATCGTCCGGGAGGTGGCCGCAGGCGGTGCGCTGTTGGGCGAGGTAGTCGAGCAGGTTGGCTGCGGCCCAGTCGTCCAGGCCGGCCTGCTTGAGGCGCTCGGTCGCGGCCTGCGGCCGGAGGGTGCCCAGCTCGCGGGTGAACGCGCCCAGGGCGCGGCCGAGTTCGAGCGGCCGGCCGAGGGTGTCGCCCTTCCAGAACGGGAGCCGGCCCGGGACGCCGGGGGCGGGGGTGACCAGCACCTTGTCGTGGGTGATCTCCTCGATCCGCCAGGAGGTGGTGCCGAGGGTGAACACGTCGCCGACGCGGGACTCGTAGACCATCTCCTCGTCCAGCTCGCCGACCCTGCCCCCGCCCTTTTTGGGGTCCGCCCCGGCGATGAAGACGCCGAACAGGCCGCGGTCGGGGATGGTGCCGCCGGAGGTGACGGCCAGGCGCTGGGCGCCGGGGCGGCCGGTGACCGTGCCGGCCACCCGGTCCCAGACCACCCGGGGGCGCAACTCGGCGAAGGCGTCCGAGGGGTAGCGGCCGGCCAGCATGTCGAGCACGGCGTCGAAGGCGGACTGCGGAAGGGTGGCGAAGGGCGCGGCGCGGCGGACCACGGTGAGCAGGTCGTCCACCGGCCAGGCGTCCAGGGCCGTCATCGCGACCAGCTGCTGGGCCAGCACGTCCAGTGGGTTGCGCGGAATGCGCAGCGCCTCGATCCGGCCGGCCCGCATCCGCTCGGTCACCACGGCGGACTGCACCAGGTCCCCCCGGTACTTGGGGAAGAAGACGCCGGTGGAGACGGCGCCGACCTGGTGGCCGGCCCGGCCGACCCGCTGCAGGCCGGAGGCGACCGAGGGCGGGGACTCGACCTGGACGACGAGCTCCACGGCGCCCATGTCGATGCCCAGCTCCAGGCTGGAGGTGGCGACCACGGCGGGCAGCCGGCCGGCCTTCAACTCCTCCTCGACGAGCGAGCGCTGCTCCTTGGAGACGGAGCCGTGGTGCGCCCGCGCGATCACCGCGGGCGCGCCCTTGGCGGCGCCCGAGCCGCCCATCAACTGGGCCGGCGCGTGCGCCTCGGGGACGGCGGTGCCGGTGGCGCGCTCGTGGGCGATCTCGTTCAGCCGGTTGCACAGGCGCTCGGCCAGGCGGCGGGAGTTGGCGAAGACGATGGTCGAGCGGTGCGCCTCGACCAGGTCGACGATCCGCTCCTCGACGTGCGGCCAGATCGAGGCCTGACGCTGCGGGTCGCTGCCGGCGGCGCCGCCGGTGGCCGGGGCGGCGGGCAGGTCGTCCAGGTCGGGGACGGGGACGACCACCGAGAGGTCGAACTCCTTGGCGGCGGCGGGCTGGACGACGGCCGCGCCGCGCTGGGGGCTGAGGAAGCGGGCCACCTCCTCGACCGGGCGCACCGTGGCGGACAGGCCGATCCGGCGGGCCGGGCGCTCCAGCAACTCGTCCAGCCGCTCCAGGCTGAGTGCGAGGTGGGCGCCGCGCTTGGTGCCGGCGACCGCGTGCACCTCGTCCAGGATCACCGTGTCCACGCCGCGCAGCGCCTCCCGGGAGGCGGAGGTGAGCAGCAGGAAGAGCGACTCGGGGGTGGTGATCAGGATGTCCGGCGGGTGGGTCGTGAAGCGGCGGCGGTCGGCGGCGGGGGTGTCGCCGGAGCGGATGGCGACCTGAACCTCCGGCTCGGGCAGACCGAGGCGGACGGCGGCCTGGCGCAGTCCGGTCAGCGGGGCGCGCAGGTTCCGCTCGACGTCCACCGCGAGGGCCTTGAGCGGCGAGACGTAGAGCACCCGGCAGCGTCGCTTGGGCTCGGCGGGGGGCGGGGTGCTGCTGAGGCGGTCCAGCGCGGAGAGGAAGGCGGCGAGCGTCTTGCCGGAGCCGGTGGGGGCGACCACCAGGACGTCGGTCTCCCGCCGGATGGCGCGCCAGGCCTCGGACTGGGCGGTGGTGGGGGCGGAGAAGGCACCGGTGAACCAGGCCCGGGTGGCCGGGGCGAATCCGGCCAGGGGGTCGTCGGCCTGCGGGCTGTCGGCGGGCGGGGTCGGGTGCTGGGGCGCCATGCCCCCATGGTGCCGGGTGGGACTGACAAGCGGGCCGACGGGCGGGGGCTCGTCGGGGGACGGGTGCGGCTGCGGGTGTAGTCGAGAAGGCGGGAACGATGAACCGCTCATATTGTAATGAATCGGACATGTGATCAATCCGTGGCTGTGACCGCACCGCCGTGGCCCGCATGCCGTGACCTCACCGGACCGACGAGCGGAGACCGTGGGATGGCGCAGGCGCACCAGTCCGGCAGTCCCGCCCGCGCGGTCCGCCGTCGCAGGGTCCGCGGGCCCGTCCGGATGCTGCTGGCGATGCTGCTCACGGCCCTGGTGGTCGGCGGGGCCGTGCCGTACGTCTCCGGGCCCGGGCGGGCGTACCTGAGCTACCTGGTGCTGGCCGGACGGGAGGACGCCGAGGGCGCCGCCCGGGCGGGGGCGGAGAGCCGGGCGGCGGGCGGACAGGTGGTGCAGGAGTACCCGCAGATCGGGGCGGTGCTGGCGTACGCGACCGGCGGCTTCGCGGACAGGGTCCGGGCCCGGCCGGGGATCGCCGCCGTGGGAGCGACCCGGACCGCGCCGGTGGTGGGGCCGCCGCGGGCGGTGGACGGGACCGGGGACTTCGCGGCGGGGGCTGAGCGGGGGAGCTCGGAGGGGCGTGCGGCCTCCGGCGGACGCGTGGCTCCGGGCGGGCGTACGGTCCCCGGCGGGCTTGTGACGACTGGCGGGCGTGTGGCTGTCCGCGGACGGGCGGCCTTCGAGGGGGAGGAGGGCGGGACCCCCACCGTGCCCGATCCGGCGGAGGGCGGCGCCTGGAACCTCGCCATGCTGGGCCCGGCCTCGGGGCGGACCGGGAACGCAGGCGGGGGGACGCCGAGTGCCGAGGCGCTGCACAAGGTGCTGGTCGCGGTGCTGGATTCGGGTGTGGACGACAGCCACCCGGACCTGTGGGCCGCCGTCGACCCGAAGGCCTCGGCCTCCTGTGCGGACGGGCGGCCGGACGCCCGGACCGGCTCCTGGCGGCCCGACTCAGGAGTGGGGGAGAGCGGACACGGCACCCACGTCGCCGGCATCATCGGCGCGGCCCGGGACGGGAAGGGCGTCACCGGGGTCGCGCCGGGGGTGCGGATCGCCGCCGTCCGGCTGCTCGGGCCGCTGGGGCAGTACTACGCGGAGAACATCGTCTGCGGCATGCTCTGGGCGGCCGACCACGGGGCCAAGGCGATCAACAACAGCTACTTCGCGGACCCGTGGAAGTACAACTGCCCCGAGGACCGGGACCAGGCGGCGCTGGTCGCGGCCGTCGGCCGGGCCGCCGCGTACGCCCAGCGCAAGGGCGCGGTGGTGGTCGCCTCGGCCGGCAACGACGGACAGGACCTCGGCGCGGCCCGGACCGACGAACGCAGTCCCAACGACCGGGGCTCCGAGCCGGCCCGCACCCGCTACCTGGGCACCGAGTGCATTCGCCTTCCCGGCGAACTCCCGGGCGTGGTCACCGTCACCGCCGTCAACCGGGACGGGCGTCCGTCCTCGTACTCCAACTACGGGCGCGGGCACGTCTCGCTCGCGGCCCCGGGCGGGGATCCGGACGGCGGGCCGCAGGGGGCGATCGTCTCCGACTGGCCCGGCGGGCAGTACGCGGCGCTGGCGGGGACCTCGATGGCGGCGGCCCATGTCGCCGGGGCGGTGGCGGTCGCGGCGGCGTTGCATCCGGATCTCGGGTCCGGTGGGTTGGCTGCTCTGTTGGCGACTACGGCTGCGGCGGGGTGTCCGGTGGGGCCGCGGGCTTGTGGGGACCGGCAGTATTTCGGGGCGGGGCTGTTGGCGTTGCCCCGTTGAGGGGGGTGTTGGGGTGGGGGGTGTCTGTTGTGGGGGTGGCTTTCGGGAGGGTGGGTGGCCTGGGGTGGCTCCGGGGGTGGCCGCTCCGGGGCTGGGTGATTTTCGGACTGCCCATTCGGTTGGGTGGGGTGTTGGGTGGGGTGTTGGGTGCGGTGGCAGTCTGAAAATCACCCGTCACGCCCCTCTCCGGGCCGCCCCCTGCGCCGCCCCCTTCCGCAGCGCGTCCCTCTCGCTGGCGGGAGAGGTGCGGGGTGGGTGGGGGTTGCTGGGGGTGGGTTGGTGCTGGGGGTGGGGCGGAGGAGCGGCAGGCCCGGGGGTTCGGTGCGGGGTCCGGGATACTGGGGGCATGAGGCTGACGGAGTTCTGGCGACGGATGTACGCGCACTTCGGGGAGGCGTACGCGGAGTCCTTCGCGTCCGACCACGTGATGAGCGAGCTGGGCGGGCGGACGGTGCGCCAGGCGCTGGAGGCGGGCTGGGAGGCCAAGGACGTCTGGCGGGTGGTCTGTGAGACCCAGGGGGTCTCCACCCTGCTGCGCTGAGCCTTTCCCTCGGGGGTGGTGGGACAGACTGTCGGGGTGACGATCAGCGGAGAGCAGAAGATCGAGGAAGGGTCGGTGCGGGCCGCCGACGAGGAGCGGGCCCTGTGGGGTGGGATGCCGCGCTGGCTGCCCCGGGCGATGGTGCTGTTCCTGGTGCTGGTCGGGCTGTTCCAGCTCGCCGACTGGGCGTTCCGGCAGCTGATCGACCTGTTCGTGATGCTGCTGGTGGCCTTCTTCCTCTCACTGGCGCTGGAGCCGGCGGTGGACCGGATAGCGGCGCGCGGGGTGCGTCGTGGGGTGGGCACCTTCCTGGTGTTCGTCGCGGTCGGGGTCGCGGTGGTCGGGTTCCTGGCGGCGCTCGGTACGTTGTTGGTGGATCAGGTGGCGAAGATCGCGGGGGACATGCCGCACCTGGTCGACAATCTGATCGGCTGGGTCAACCGGACCTTCCATCAGGACCTCTCGCTGGGTGAGCTGCAGAAGCGGCTGCTCAAGGACTCCGGCACCATCGAGGGCTACGCCCAGCAGGCCGCCGACAATGTCTGGGGCGTCTCCTCCACCCTCATCGGAGGGCTCTTCCAGACCTTCACGGTCGGGCTGTTCACCTTCTACTTCACCGCCGAGGGCCCTCGGGTGCGCCGGACGGTGTGTTCGCTGCTGCCGCCGTCGAAGCAGGGCGAGGTGCTGCGGGCCTGGGAGATCGCGCTCGCCAAGACCGGCGGCTACCTGTACTCGCGAGCGGTGCTCGCGGTGGTGTCGGCGGCCGGGCACTGGGTGATGTTCGAGCTGATCGACCTGCCGTACTCGGCGGCGCTGGCGATCTGGGTGGGCGTCATGTCGCAGTTCGTACCGACCATCGGGACGTACCTGGCGGGGGCGCTGCCGGTGCTGGTGGCGCTCACCGTGGACCCGGTGGACGCGCTGTGGGTGCTGGTGTTCACAGCGGTCTACCAGCAGATCGAGAACTACGTGCTGCACCCGAGAGTCACCGCGAAGACAGTGGACGTGCACCCGGCGGTGGCCTTCGGCGCGGTGATCGCGGGCGCCGCCCTGCTGGGCGCGGTGGGCGCGCTGATCGCGATCCCGGCGGCGGCCACCCTGCAGGGCTTCGTCGGGACGTACGTGCGGCGGTACGAGGTGGCCACCGATCCGCGGATCGACCGCGGTGAGCAGCGGCGGGCCCGTCGGGAGCTGCGGCGGGAGGCGGCGCGGCGGCTGCGGCGGATGGTCGGGGGCGACGGCGAGTGACCGGTGGCGGGGCGCGGTCCGAGGGCCCGCCCCGCGTCGGGGCCGGACGTGCGAGGCTTGAATCGAACAGATGTTCTTTGTACTCTCCGGCGAGGAGTTTTCCACAGGCTGAGCCGGGTGGGGCTCGTTTGTCAGTGGGACGCGCTAGCGTCGGTGACGATGAAGCGCACAGCACAGAACCCGAGGGAAAAAGCCATGGCAGGTACGGACCGCGAGAAGGCCCTGGAGACCGCTCTCGCCCAGATCGAGCGGCAGTTCGGCAAGGGCTCGGTGATGCGCCTCGGCGAGAAGGCCAACGAGCCGGTCGAGGTGATCTCCACCGGATCCACCGCCCTGGACGTCGCCCTCGGGGTCGGCGGCATCCCGCGCGGCCGAGTGATCGAGATCTACGGCCCCGAGTCCTCCGGCAAGACCACCCTGACCCTGCACCTGGCCGCCAACGCCCAGCGGGCCGGCGGCACGGTCGCCTTCGTCGACGCGGAGCACGCGCTCGACCCGGAGTACGCCAAGAAGCTCGGCGTGGACACCGACGCCCTGCTGGTCAGCCAGCCGGACACCGGTGAGCAGGCCCTGGAGATCACCGACATGCTGATCCGCTCCGGCGCGATCGACCTGGTGATCATCGACTCGGTCGCGGCGCTCGTCCCGCGCGCCGAGATCGAGGGCGAGATGGGTGACTCGCACGTCGGTCTGCAGGCCCGGCTGATGAGCCAGGCGCTGCGCAAGATCGCCGGTGCGCTGAACCAGTCGAACACCACCGCCATCTTCATCAACCAGCTGCGCGAGAAGATCGGCGTGATGTTCGGTTCGCCGGAGACCACGACCGGTGGCCGGGCGCTGAAGTTCTACGCCTCGGTCCGCCTGGACATCCGCCGGATCGAGACCCTGAAGGACGGCACCGAGGCGGTCGGCAACCGCACCCGGGTCAAGGTCGTCAAGAACAAGGTCGCCGCGCCGTTCAAGCAGGCCGAGTTCGACATCCTCTACGGCATCGGCATCAGCCGCGAGGGTGGCCTGATCGACATGGGCGTCGAGCACGGCTTCATCCGCAAGTCCGGCGCCTGGTACACCTACGAGGGCGACCAGCTCGGCCAGGGCAAGGAGAACGCCCGCAACTTCCTGCGGGACAACCCGCAGCTCGCCGACGAGATCGAGCGGAAGATCAAGGGCAAGCTGGGCATCGGCCCGAAGACCGAGGAGCCCGCCGAGGGCGAGGCGGAGACCGCTGCCGACGGCGCCGCCAAGCCGATCACCGCGACCGCCGTCAAGACGGCCGCGGCGAAGAAGACGGCAGCGGCCAAGGCCTGAGCCGTTGACGCAGTACGACACGGTGGGCGGCGGCCCAGCGGGCCCCGAGGACGACGACTACGGCCCGCCGGACTGGTTCGCCGCGGTCGCGGAGGAGCCGGAGCCGGAAGGAGAGCCGGAGCCGGAACCGCGGCCGTCGGCGGCCCGGCCGCGGTCGCGGTCCCGCAAGGGACGGCGGGAGCGCGCGTCCACCACGCAGTGGGCATCCGGCCCGGAGCCGGAGTTCGACCGGGCTCCGGTCCGGGCGGTGCGCGGCGCGGCGTCCGGTCCGGGGCCGGCGGAGGCCTCGGTCGAGGCGCTCGGGCTGGTCTCGGCCTCCGAGCTGCGCACCGGCCGCCGTCGGCGTCGCTCGGCGCTGGCGGCCGAGGAGTTCGAAGCCGCCGGGGGCGGTGCCGTGCCCGCGGAGAGCGGCTGGGGCGAGGCGGAGGCGGCCGGTCACGGGGGTGCGGCCGCCTCGACCGCCCGCTCCGGCGCGGGACCGCGCCGTGGTCGGCGCGGTGGGCGGTCCGCCGAGGGCCTGCCGGATGAGGAGGACGGCGCCGCCCATGCCTCCCGCAAGCGGGCCGAGGAGCAGGTCGATCCGGAGACCCGTGCCCGGGACATCTGCCTGCGGCTGCTGACCGGCGCCGCCAAGACCCGAAAGCAGCTCGCCGACGCCCTGCGCAAGCGGGAGATCCCGGAGGACGTCGCCGACGAGGTGCTCACCCGGCTCGAAGAGGTCGGGCTGATCGACGACGCGGCCTACGCCGCGGCCTGGGTGGAGTCCCGGCACGCCGTCCGGGGCCTGTCCCGGCGGGCGCTGGCCCAGGAGCTGCGCACCAAGGGCGTGGCCGCCGAGCTGGTCGAGCAGGCTGTCGCCCAGCTCGACCACGACGACGAGGAGGACGCGGCCCGGGCGCTGGTCGAGCGCAAGCTGCGGTCCACCCGGGGGCTGGACCCGCAGGTCCGGACCCGGCGGCTGGTGGGCATGCTGGCCCGGCGCGGTTACTCCGAGGGGCTGGCCTTCCGGGTGGTGCGGGGCGCGCTGGAGGAGGAGGCGGCCGATGGACTGTCGGAAACCGGGTGGGAGTAGCGGCAGTTCCGTACGTTTCTTGGTCTGGACCAGATCAAGTCTTGACCCTTTCGTGACCCGCACCTAGCCTCGCACTCAGTGCGGGGGCGCTTCCGGACGCGCCCGCGCAGGGACGGGGAGTGGGGCGCGGCATGAGGATCTCGGCGGGCACCGGCACGGGCGGCTCCGTGCTGCCGATCGTCGGGTCGGCCGCCGCCGTCCTGCTGGTGCTCGCGCTGCTGGCCGCGCTGCTGGTCGGACGGTTGCGGGCGGACCGCCGGCAGGCCCTCGCCGAGGCCGAGCGGGTCCGCCGGTGGGCCGAGGAGCAGACCGGCCGGCAGCGGGCCGAACTCGCCCGGCGCGAGGACGGCGTGGCCGAGGAGCTGCGCCGACTGCGCCGACGGGAGGACGAACTGGCCGAGCGCTCGGTGGAGTTGGAGCGTTCCCGGGACGAGGCCGAGGCGCTGGTGGCCCGCCGGACGGCCGCGCTGGAGCGTGCCGCCGGTCTCTCCGCCGAACAGGCGCACGCCCAACTCCTGCGCGAGGCCGAGGAGTCGGCCCGCCGGGAGGCCGCCGCCACGGTCCGGGAGATCGAGCGTGAGGCCAAGGAAGAGGGCGAGCGCCGGGCCAGGTCCATCCTGGCCGGGGCGATCCAGCGGCTGGCCTCGGAGCAGACCGCGGAGACCGCCGTCACCGTCTTCCGGCTGCCCGGCGAGGAGATGAAGGGCCGGATCATCGGCCGCGAGGGCCGCAACATCCGCTCCTTCGAGGCGGTCACCGGGGTCAACCTGATCGTCGACGACACCCCCGCATCGGTGCAGCTCTCCTGCTTCGACCCGGTCCGCCGGGAGACCGCCCGGCTCACCCTGGAGCAGCTGGTCGAGGACGGCCGGATCCACCCGACCCGGATCGAGCACATCCACGAGCGCAGCCGCGCCGAGGTCGAGGCGCGCTGCGTCCGGGCCGGCGAGGACGCCCTGCTGGACGCCCGGGTCGGCGGGATGCACCCCGAACTCGTCCGCACCCTGGGCTCCCTGCGCTACCGGGCCTCGTATGGGCAGAACGTGCTGGGGCACCTGCTGGAGTCCGCGCACCTGGCCGGGATGATGGCCGCCGAGCTGGGGGTGGACCCGGAGCCGGTGCGCCGGGCGGCGCTGCTGCACGACATCGGCAAGGCGCTCACCCACGAGGTGGAGGGCAGCCACGCGGCGGTCGGCGCGGACCTCGCCCGGCGGTACGGAGAGTCCCCCGAGGTGGTGCACGCGATCGCCGCGCACCACGGCGAGGTGGAGCCCCGGAGCGTGACGGCCGTGCTGACCCAGGCGGCGGACGCCTGCTCGGGCGGACGACCCGGGGCGCGCAAGGAGTCGCTGGAGGTGTACGTGCGGCGGCTGGCGCGGCTGGAGGAGATCGCGCGCTCGCACACCGGGGTGTCCGAGGTGTACGCGATGCAGGCCGGGCGCGAGGTGCGGGTGATGGTGCGTCCGGAGGCGGTGGACGACCTGGGGGCGGAGCTGATCGCCCGTGAGGTGGCCCGGCAGGTCTCGGCGGAGCTGACCTACCCGGGCCAGATCCGGGTGACGGTGGTCCGGGAGAGCCGGGCCACGGCGGTGGCCGGCTAGGGCCTGTCTCCTGGGTTCCGGCGGACCCGGCCAGGGCTCCAGGAGACAGCCCCTAACTCGCCGAGTCCACCTGCTGAGGCTCCGGAGCGGGCTCCGGCGACGCCTCGGGCGCGGGCTCCGGCGCGCCGGCGATCGGGGCCGGGCCGCCGCGGGCCCGGTCGGCGAGCATCAGCAGGTCCTCGGCGGCCGCGCCCTGGGTGACGCCGACCAGGTGGCCGTCCGGCCGGATCAGCAGCACGGTGTGCGGCCCGGCGCCCGGGTACTCCTCGGTGACCAGCACCTCGGCCGGCACCGGCAGCGCGGCGGCCACCTCGGCGAGCCGGGGCATCAGCCCGGCGCCGAGCCAGTGCTCGGAGGACCAGACGGCGGTGCCGGGGGCAACCAGCAGCAGCAGGAAGGTGGCACCGAGCCGGGCGTGCAGGTGGTCCGGGGTGCCGTCGGCGGCGAGCACCGGCAGGTCCGGGACGAGCACCCCGGGGGCGGTGGCGGGCAGCAGCTCGCTGAGTGTGGTGGTGCCGCGCGCGCCGCGCTGCACCGGCACCCGGCCGGGGACGCCGGAGGGCGCCGCCGGGTAGGCGGGCGCGCCGCCGAAGCGGCCGGTGCCCAGCTGGCCGTCGGCGAGCAGCGGGGCGTGCTTGCGGAAGCCGCCGACCAGCAGCGAGCGGCGGGTCTGCTGCCAGCCGCGCAGCGGGCGCAGCAGCGGCATGGACTGGTCGACGGCGCGCAGCCGGGCGCCGACCGCGCCGCGCCGCTCGGCCTCGTAGCCGTCCAGCAGCGAGCCGCCGGGCTGGGGGCCGCCGGAGTGGAGGTGCCAGGCGAGGGCGAGCCGCCAGGCGAGGTTGTCGGCGTCGCGCAGCCCGTCGGCCAGGTTCTGCATGCCGAGTGCGCCGTGCAGGTGGGCGGCGTCGCCGGCCAGGAAGCAGCGGCCGCTGCGGAATCGGGCGGCCAGGCGCTGCTGGGCGGTGTGGTCGGCGGCGGCGAGAAGCTCGAAGCGGGGCAGTTCGCCGCACCAGCCGGTGAGGGTGGAGGTGACCCGGGTGAGCAGGGTGTCGCCGGTGACGATGCCGGGCCAGGTGGCGTGCGGGTCGACCTGTTCGGTGGGGGCGGGCCGGCCGGGGGGAAGCCGCCAGTCGAGCCGCCAGACGCCGTCCGGCAGCGGACGGGCGGAGGCCTCGCGGTCGCCGCGCCACGGGGGTTCGCGGTGCAGCCGGGCCCCGTCGAAGGGCAGGTCGACCCGGACGGTGGCGATGGCGTTGCGGTCGACCGCCGGGCGGCCGGGGAAGCGGATCTTCAGTAGTTTGCGGACGGTGGAGCGGGCGCCGTCGCAGCCGACCAGGTGGCTGCCGCGCCACCAGGTGGCGGAGCCGTCCTGGGTGCCGTGGGTGCGGACGCTGACGCCGTCGCGGTCCTGTTCGAGTTCGACGACCCGGTTCAGCGGGACCAGTCTGACCAGCGGGGTGCCGGTGAGGGCGTCGCGCAGACCGCGCTGGAGGCGGTGCTGGGGCAGGTGGAAGGTGGGGGAGTCGGTGAGGTCGAGCCGCAGCACCTCCTGGCGGCGCCGCCAGATGGCGAAGGAGTCCCACAGGGCCGAGTCGGAGACGGCCCGGGAGTAGCCGATCCGGGTCAGGAAGGCGGCGGTGTCGGCCCCGAAGACGACGCTGCGAGGGCCCTCGGGGCAGAGCCCGGAGCCCTCGTCCAGGACGACGGTCGGCACCTCGTGCCGGGCCAGCGCGAGGGCCAGGGCCAGACCGACCGGTCCGGCCCCGACCACGATCACCGGGTCCATGCGGGGACCTCCGGGCACGAACCGGCCCATGGGCCGGCGTCAGTTACCGCTGCCGCATATGCCGCGTGGATGCTCCCGGGAGGTGTCACGAAGAGCAATGCAACAGTTCACCTGCGTGTCCGTCAAGCAGCAGATGAAGTGCGCCGGTTCGCGCCGCGACGGCCGCGTGCCTCGATCCACCGCGCGAGCGCGGTCAGCAGCAGGCACAGGGCGATGTAGATCGGCCCGATCACCAGCACCACGGGGATGTAGGGGAAACCCGCGGCGTTCAGCGGCTGGCTGGCGATCTTCTTGCCCATGAACAGCAGCTCGTTGTACGTGATGATGTAGCCGAGCGAGGTGTCCTTGAGGGTGACGACCAGCTGGCCGATCATCGACGGCAGCATCGAGCGTACGGCCTGCGGCACCAGGATGGAGGACATCACCTGGGTCTTGCGCATCCCGAGGGCGTACGCCGCCTCGCCCTGGCCGCGCGGGACGGCGTTGACGCCGCTGCGGATGATCTCGGCCTGGACCGAGCCGTTGTAGAGGGTGAGGCCGAGCACCAGCGCCCACATCGGGTCCTTGGCGAAGAACGCGTAGTAGAGCGCGACGATCAGGATCAGCAGCGGCATCGCCCGGAAGAACTGGACGACGGCGGTGCAGGCCCAGCGGACCGGCTTGTGGTCGGACAGCTGGCCGGAGGCCAGCAGCGCGCCCAGGGAGAGCGAGAAGACGGCGGCCAGGCCGAAGGCCTTCAGGGTGGCCAGCAGGCCGTCCACGATCATCTGCTGGACGGCGTTGTACTGGAACGGGTCCCAGAGGTCGGCGTCGAACTGGCCGTTGTCGGCCAGCGTGGAGACGACGTACCAGAGCAGTCCGGCGACGCCGATCAGCGCGAGGACGCCGAACAGGCGGTAGCGGGCGCGGGCCTTCGGGCCGGGGGCGTCGTAGAGGACGCTGGCCGAGGCAGGGCGCTGGAAGACGTTCATCGGACCACCGCCAGTCGGGATTCCAGGAAGCGGAAGAGGGCGGCGACCGTCGCGCTGATCAGCAGGTAGGCGCAGGCCACCCAGAAGAAGATCGCGAAGATCGAGTAGCCGCGCTCGGAGAAGGTCTGCTGGGCGCTGTACAGCTCGGGGACGCTGAACGCGCCGGCGATCGCCGAGTTCCTCGGCAGCGCGATGAACACGCTGCTCATCGGGGCCAGCACGGTCCGGCCGGCCTGCGGCAGTACGACCAGGGTGAGGGTCTGGCTGAAGGTCATGCCCAGGCTGCGGGCCGCCTCGGCCTGGCCGAGCGGCACGGTGTTGATGCCGGAGCGGATCACCTCGCAGACGAACGAGGCGGTGTACCCGCCGAGCGCCAGCACCGCGAAGACCAGGTGGCTGAAGTGCACGCCCAGCGGCGGCAGGCCGAAGGTGACGGCGAAGAACAGCAGGGTCAGCGGGGTGTTGCGGAACAGCGTCACCCAGGTGGTGCCGAAGGCGCGCAGGACCGGCACCGGGGAGGCCCGGAAGGCCGCCAGCAGGGTGCCCAGCAGCAGGGCGAGCAGGGCGCTGAGCGCGCTCAGCTCGATCGTCTGCAGGAAGCCGTCGCGGAACAACGCGAAGTTGTCCTGCTCGAACAGGAACCCCATCCGGCGGCCCTCCTCTCACAGATGGTCGGAACGGTGGTCGGGTACGGCGGTCGGATCAGTAGCGCTCGAGGGTCGGGACCCCGGGCGCGGCGGAGCCGGAGAGGCCCAGGGTCGCGTCGTAGGCCTTCTTCCAGTCGCCGTTGTCCTCGTGGGCCTTGAGGGCGTCGCTGATCGCGTCGCGCAGCGCCTTGTCGTCCTTGTTGAGGCCGACGCCGTAGTTCTCCTTGGTGAACGGCTTGCCGACGACCTTGAGCTTGCCGGCGTACTTGGAGGCGTAGCCCTTGAGGATCGCGTCGTCGGTGGTGACCGCGTCGACCTCGCCGGACATCAGCTTCTCGACGCAGGCCGAGTAGGTGTCGAACTGGGTGATCTTCGGGTTGTACTGCTTGATGTTCTGGATCGAGGTCGAGCCGGTCGCGGTGCAGACGTTCTTGCCGCTGGTGCTCTCCGGGCCGGTGATCGAGGTGTTGTCGTTCTTCACCAGCAGGTCCTGGCCGGCGATGTAGTACGGGCCGGCGAAGGAGACCGTCTTCTTGCGCTCGTCGTTGATGCTGTAGGTGCCGACGTAGAAGTCGATCTGGCCCTTGGCGATGGCCGGCTCGCGCTGCGAGGAGACCAGGGTCTGCCACTTGATCTGCTGCGGGGTGAAGCCGAGGTCGGCGGCGATCATCTTGGCGATCTCGATGTCGAAGCCACTGCGGTCGCCGCTGGCGACGTCCTCCCAGCCGAGGAACGGCTGGTCGGCCTTGGCGCCGATGATCAGCTGACCGCGCTTCTTGGCCTCGGCCAGGACCGCGGAGTCGATCTTGACGTCGGTCTTGACCGTGTAGGTCGGCAGCGCCGGGGCGTTGCTCGCGCTCGCGGCGGTCGAGCCGCCGGGGGAGCCGTCCTTGCCGCAGGCGGCGGTGGCGGTGAGCGCGACGGCACAGAGCGCTACGGCGACGGTGCGAGAAGTCCTCATGAGGGTTGTTCTCCTGGGGCTGGGCCACGGTTTCAACCGGGCTCTGGCGTCTGGAAGTTGTGCGCAGGCAGGGCTGGCCGGCGCCGTTGCCGGGGGCGGCCCCGCGTGGTCTCGAAGTGTCAGTGGTGCAGGATCTTCGAGAGGAAGTCCTTGGCGCGCTCGGAGCGCGGCGCGGTGAAGAAGGCGTCCGGGGTGTTCTGCTCGACGATCTTGCCGTCGGCCATGAACAGCACGCGGTTGGCGGCGGAGCGGGCGAAGCCCATCTCGTGGGTGACCACGACCATCGTCATGCCGTCGGCGGCCAGCTGGCGCATGACCTCCAGCACCTCGTTGACCATCTCCGGGTCGAGCGCCGAGGTCGGCTCGTCGAAGAGCATCACCTTGGGCTTCATCGCCAGTGCCCGGGCGATCGCCACCCGCTGCTGCTGGCCGCCGGAGAGCTGGGCCGGGTACTTGTCGGCGTGCGCCGCGAGGCCGACCCGCTCCAGCAGCTCGCGGGCGGTCTTCTCGGCGTGCGAGCGGATCACCTTGCGCACCTTGACCTGGCCGATGACCACGTTCTCCAGCGCGGTCTTGTGCGCGAACAGGTTGAAGCTCTGGAACACCATGCCGACCTCGGCGCGCAGCCGGGCCAGTTCCTTGCCCTCGGCGGGCAGCGGGCGGCCGTCGACGGTGATCCTGCCGGAGTCGATGGTCTCCAGCCGGTTGATCGTCCGGCAGAGCGTGGACTTGCCCGAGCCGGACGGGCCGATCAGGACGACCACCTCGCCCTGGTGGATCTCCAGGTCGATGTCCTGCAGCACGTGCAGTGCGCCGTAGTGCTTGTTGACGCTGTTCAGCACGACCAGCGGGGCGGCTGCGGGGGTGGAGTCCTCGACAGGGCTCTCGGTCATCGCGCCTGCTCCCTCTGTGTTGGATCGTGCCCTACCCGAGAAGTAATCAACTCCCTTGGGCGGCAATGGTGGTACGAATCCGGGAGCCGCGACCGGCGGAGCCGCAGCCCCCGGTGGGGCGACCTTAGGAGCGCTGACGGTGCCCCGTCAGCCGATCTGAGCGGAACTTGAGGATCACAAAACGGCCACACGGTGGGTACGCACTGTTCGCGAAGGCGCCCACGGGGCATGTCACAGCGGGAATCCGCGCCGGTGCTCCCCGTCCCCCACGGGCCCGGTGCGCGGTCGAGCCTGGCGCCGGGCCGCCCGCTGGCCCATACTGCGCAGGAGCCGGGCCCCGACCGATCGGGTCCGGAGACCACGTGGGGAGAGGAGGAGAACAGGATGCGACTGCTGCTCGTCGAGGACGACGAACGCGTGGCCGCGGCGCTGGTCGCGGTGCTGGGCCGGCACGGCTTCCAGGTGCGGCACGCCCGCAGCGGGCACGAGGCACTGGACGCCCTGGTGCCGGACGGCAACGAGCCGTACCGGGTGGTGCTGCTTGACCTCGGGCTGCCCGACCGCGACGGCTTCGAGGTGTGCAGCCGGATCAGGGCCGGCAGCGGAGTGCCGGTGATCATGGTGACCGCCCGCGCCGACATCCGCTCCCGGATCCACGGCCTCAACCTGGGCGCGGACGACTACGTCACCAAGCCGTACGACATGGGCGAGCTGCTCGCCCGCATCCACGCCGTCGCCCGCCGCGGCGCCCCGCCCTCCTCGGTGGCGGTGCCCGCGCCCGACGCCGTACCGCAGCAGCGCGGCCCGCTGGAGTCCCGTGGCATCCGGATCGACCGGGAGCGCCGCCGGGTCAGCGTGGACGGCCGCGACGTGCCGCTCACCCGCAAGGAGTTCGACCTGCTGGCCCTGCTCGCCCAGAGCCCCGGCGTGGTCTACCGGCGCGAGCAGATCTTCAGCGAGGTCTGGCGCAGCGGCTGGGAGGGCAACGGCCGCACCCTGGAGGTGCACATCGGCTCGCTGCGCAACAAGCTCGCGCTGCCCGGCCTGGTCGAGGCCGTCCGCGGCGTCGGCTACCGGCTGATCCCCGACTGCCCGACCTCCACCGCGGCCGACCCGGCCCCGCCCGCCCCCGCGGAGCACTGACCGCACGTGCGCACCCGCCTGCTCGGCATCCTGATCGCCCTCATGCTCTGTGTCCTGGCCGCCCTGGGGCTGCCGCTCGCGGCGGCGTTCGCGGCGGCCGAGCAGAGCAAGGTGGTCGTCGACCGGCTCGACGACGCCGCCCGCTTCGCCCAGGACCTGCCCACCTCCGGCGCCTCCTCGCTGGAGTCCGCCCGCAAGGGCGACCCGGAGCCCGCCCCCGGCGACCTCAGCCGCCGGCACGCGATCGACGCCGAGGTCCGGCGCTACTTCGACCTGTACGGCGTGCGGCTGGGAATCTTCCAGCGCGACGGCATGCCGATAGCGGTCGCCCCCGCGGACTGGCGGGTGCCCGCCGTCGGCTGGGGCGCCACGGCCTTCCAGGAGGCGCTGGACGGGCGGCGCAGCCACAACCCGCCGCAGGTCTGGCCGTGGACCGAGGACCGGACGATCACCGTCGCCGCCCCGGTGGTGCGCGACGGCGACGTGGTCGCGGTGGTGCTGAGCGAGTCCCCGACCGGGGCGCTGCGCACCCGGGTGCTGCACAAGTGGCTGGTGGTGGCCGGCGGCGAGGCGGTCGCGATGATCGTCGCCGTGCTGCTGGCCGTCCGGCTCACCGAGTGGGTGCTGCGCCCGGTGCGCACCCTGGACCGGGCCACCCACGACATCGCCACCGGCCGGATGGCCGCCCGGGTCGCGCCCGGCGGCGGACCGCCCGAACTCCAGCGGCTGGCGCGCTCGTTCAACGAGATGGCGGACCATGTGGTGCACGCCATGGACCAGCAGAAGGCCTTCGTCGCGGACGCCTCGCACCAGCTGCGCAACCCGCTGTCGGCACTGCTGCTGCGGGTCGAGGTGCTCGGCCTGGAACTGCCCGAGGGCCATGAGGAGGAGCTCAGCGGCGTCCGGGAGGAGGGCACCCGGCTGGCCCGGGTGCTGGACGACCTGCTCGGGCTGGCCACCGCCGAGCACGCCCGCCCCGAACCGGAGCAGACCGACCTCACCCAGCTGACCCTGGCCCGGGTGGACGGCTGGCGGCCGGTGGCCGAGCAGCGCGGGATCGAGCTGCGCTGGGACGGCCCGGCGCTGGCGATCGGCATGGCGGACCCGATCGGCTTCGGCTCCGCGCTGGACGCCGTCCTGGACAACGCGCTCAAGTTCAGCCCGTCCGGCAGCCGGGTGCGGCTGCGGGTCGCGGTGCGCCGGGACGAGGTCGCGGTGACCGTCACGGACGCCGGGCCGGGCCTGACCGAGGACGAGCTGTCCCGGGCCGGCGACCGGTTCTGGCGCAGCCCGCGGCACCAGAACGTGGACGGCTCCGGGCTGGGCCTGTCCATCGCCCGCACCCTGCTGGCGGCCGGCGGCGGCTCGCTCGGCTTCGCCCCGGTCAAGCCGACCGGGCTCGCGGTGACCTTGGCGGTGCCGCGGCCGGAGAAGTCCTAGCTAGTTGTGGCTTCTCAGGGCTTCACCGAGCGGTAGTAGCGCGCCGCGCCCTCGTGCAGCGGGAGCGGGTCGGTGTAGACGGCGGTGCGCAGGTCGACCAGCTGGGCGGCGTGCACCTGGGCGCCGATCTGGTCGCGACTGTCGATCACCGCCCGGGTCATGCCCTCGACCAGCTCCGGGTTCACGTCGTCCCGGGTGATCAGCAGGTTGGGCACGGCGACGGTGGCGACGGCGTCCTTGGGCTCGGCGTTCGGGTAGGTGCCCTTGGGCATGGTGGCCGCCCGGTAGGCGTCGGTGCCGCCGCCCTCGGCCTTGTGCAGGGCCTCGGACAGGTCGCTCAGCGGGACGAGCCGGATCCTGACGTGGTCGGAGAGGTCGGTGAGCGCGCTGGTCGGCAGGCCGCCGGACCAGAAGAATGCGTCCAGCTTGCCCTCGCGCAGCTGGTCGGCGGCGTCGCCGACACCGGCCATCACCGGGGTGATGTCGTGGTCCGGGTCCAGGCCGGCCGCGGCCAGCAGCCGTTTGGTCACCAGGTTCACCCCGGACTGCGGCAGGCCCACGCCCACCCGCAGGCCCTTGAGGTCGGCGGTGCGGCGCACGGTCGAGGAGGCCGGGACGATCAGCTGCAGGTAGTCGTCGTACAGGCGGGCGATCGCCCGCAGCTTGTCCTTGTCGGGGCCCTGGTAGTCGGCGACCGCGTCGGCGGTGGCGATCGCGAAGGTGTCCTGGCCGGTGATCACCCGGGTGAGGTTGTCTATCGAGCCCTCGGTGTTGTCCAGGGCCAGCCGCACCCCCGGCATGGTCCGGGAGACGTGGGCCTGCAGCAGCTGCCCGTACCGGTCGTAGACGCCGCGCTGCACACCGGTCGCGAAGCGGGTCTCCCCGCGCGGGTAGCCGGGCGCGCGGCCCGCCGACAGCCACCAGCCGCCCACTCCTGCGACCAGCAGCACCAGCACCAGCACCGTCCGCCACAGCGGGCTGCGGGCCGCGCGGCGGACGGCGGCGCCGAGACGTGACGGATCGGTGGGGGTCATGCAGGGATACTGCCAGGCGCTCCGGCCGAACGGGAGGGGTAGCGGCACCCGCGCCGGGGCGAGGAGCGTCGGCGCCGGGTCCGAGCGCCCCGGAGACGAGTGCGCGAACACGGCCGGGAAAACCGGCTCGCGGCTGCCCGTACCCTGGTCTGGTGAGCGGTGAGAGCGGATTGAAGAGCTACAAGGTCGTCACGCACGGCTGTCAGATGAACGTCCACGATTCCGAGCGGCTGTCCGGCCTGCTGGAGGACGCGGGCTACGTCAAGGCCGGGCCGGAGGGCGACCCGGACCTGGTCGTGTTCAACACCTGCGCGGTGCGGGAGAACGCCGACAACAAGCTGTACGGCAACCTCGGCCAGCTCGCGCCGGTCAAGAGCCGCCACCAGGGCATGCAGATCGCCGTCGGCGGCTGCCTGGCCCAGAAGGACCGCGAGACCATCGTCAAGCGCGCCCCCTGGGTCGACGTGGTGTTCGGCACCCACAACATCGGCCACCTGCCGGCCCTGCTGGAGCGGGCCGCGGTCGAGCGCAAGGCCCAGGTCGAGATCCTGGAGTCGCTGGAGACCTTCCCCTCCACGCTGCCCACCCGCCGTGAGTCCGCGTACGCCGCCTGGGTCGCCATCTCGGTCGGCTGCAACAACACCTGCACCTTCTGCATCGTCCCCGCGCTGCGCGGCAAGGAGGAGGACCGCCGGCCCGGCGACGTCCTCGCCGAGATCGAGGCGCTGGTGGACGAGGGCGTCATCGAGGTGACCCTGCTCGGCCAGAACGTCAACGCCTACGGCTCCGACCTGGGCGACCGCGAGGCCTTCTCCAAGCTGCTGCGCGCCGCCGGCCAGATCGAGGGCCTGGAGCGGATCCGCTTCACCTCGCCGCACCCGCGCGACTTCACCGACGACGTGATCGCCGCGATGGCCGAGACCCCGAGTGTGATGCACCAACTGCACATGCCGCTGCAGTCCGGCTCGGACCGCGTGCTCAAGGCGATGCGCCGCTCCTACCGGCAGGAGCGTTTCCTCGGGATCATCCGCAAGGTCCGCGAGGCGATGCCGGACGCGGCCATCTCCACCGACATCATCGTGGGCTTCCCCGGCGAGACCGAGGAGGACTTCGAGGAGACGATGCACGTCGTCCGCGAGGCCCGCTTCACCAACGCCTTCACCTTCCAGTACTCCAAGCGCCCCGGCACCCCGGCCGCCGAGATGGCGGACCAGATCCCGAAGGAGGTCGTCCAGGCCCGCTACGACCGGCTGATCGCCCTCCAGGAGGAGATCTCCTGGGAGGAGAACAAGAAGCAGGTCGGCCGCACCCTGGAGGTCCTGGTCGCCGAGGGCGAGGGCAAGAAGGACGACCAGACCCAGCGGCTGTCCGGCCGCGCCCCCGACAACCGGCTGGTGCACTTCACGAAGCCGGAGGAGCCGGTGCGCCCGGGCGACATGGTGACCGTCGAGATCACCTACGCCGCCCCGCACCACCTGCTGGCCGAGGGCCCGGCGCTGGCGGTGCGCCGCACCCGGGCCGGCGACGCCTGGGAGAAGCGCCAGGCCAAGCCCGCCGACAAGCCCGCCGGTGTGCTGCTCGGCCTGCCGAAGATCGGCGCCCCGGCCGCGCTGCCGCTGGCCGCGCCGGCGGGCGGCGCCTGCTGCGGGGACTGACACCCGGTTTCGTACGTGCGGCCCGGCGGGAGCTTCGACTCCCGCCGGGCCGTCGGTCTTCCCGGCTAGAGTGATCCACATGCTGGTAGCCGCCGCCGTGTGCCCCTGTCCGCCGCTGCTCGTCCCCGAGGTCGCCGCCGGGGCCGCGCCCGAGCTGGACGAACTGCGCGCCGCCTGCGACGAGGCGCTGGCGGCACTGGTCGCGGCCGAGCCGCAGCTGGTCGTGGTGGTCGGTGCCGGGCCGGAGGCCGAGGTGTGGACCGAGGGCGGGGCCGGCTCCTTCCAGCGGTACGGGGTGCCGCTGGTCGCCAAGCTGCCCGGCGACCGGGTGGAGGGGCCGGAGCTGGCGCCCTCGCTGACCGTCGGGGCCTGGCTGCTGGAGCGCGCCGGGGTCACCCTGCCCACGCACGCCTGCGCGGTGCCCGCCGACGCCCCCGCCGACCGGATGCTCGGGCTCGGCCAGGGCCTGGCCGGGCTCGCCGACCGGGTCGCCCTGCTGGTGGTGGGCGACGGCAGCGCCTGCCGCTCGGTGAGGGCGCCCGGCTACCTGGACGAGCGGGCCGAGGGCTTCGACGCGGCGCTGGCCGCCGCCCTGGGCTCGGCCGACCTGCCCGCCCTCGCCGCCCTGGACGCCGTGCTCGCCGCCGAGCTCAAGGCCGAGGGCCGGGCGCCCTGGCAGGTGCTGGCCGGCGCCGCCGAGGGCGCCGGCCTCACCGCGCGGCTGGGCTACCAGGACGCGCCGTACGGGGTCGGGTACTTCGTGGCGTCCTGGAGCTGAGCCTCAGGACTGGGGGGTCTCGCCCCCCTCGCCCGGCTTCGGCTTGTGGGCGAAGCCGTCCACCGCGTCCTTGGCCTTGCTGGTGCCGTGCTCGATCTTCTCGCTGTACTTGCCCTTGGTCGCCTTGTCGATCGCGCCGCCGGCCTTGTCCACCATCTGATCGATCTGGTCGCTGTGCTTGCCGGCGAGCTCGCTGGCCTTCTCCTTGAGCTCCTCGGCCTTGCCCTTGAGGTTGTCCATCAGACCCATGGCGATCTCCTTCTCTCCCTGTCTCCTGCACAACGCCCGCGACCGGTAAAGCGTTCGCAAAAACGGTCCCGGCTGGGCCGGGCGGCCGGAAACAGTCACGGAAGCAGTCCTCGGACAGTCATATCCTCGCGCAGCCGGGGGTGAGCGGCAGCCCGGTCTCCGATGCTCCAACGGTTTTGCGAGACTGGAGCGGTGAGCAGCTCCCGTACCCCGCGCGTCGTATCGATCGTCGGCGCGACCGCCGCCGGCAAGTCCGACCTGGCCGTCGCCATCGCCCGCACCCTCGGCGGCGAGGTGATCAACACCGACTCGATGCAGCTGTACCGGGGCATGGACATCGGCACCGCGAAGCTCACCATGGACGAGCGCGGCGGAGTGCCGCACCACCTGATGGACGTCTGGGAGGTCACCGAGGCCGCCAGCGTCGCCGAGTACCAGCGGCTGGCCCGGGCCGAGATCGACCGGCTGCTCGCGGCCGGGCGCACTCCCGTCCTGGTCGGCGGCTCCGGGCTGTACGTCCGGGCGGCGATCGACGAGATGGAGTTCCCCGGCACCGACCCGGCGGTGCGCGCCCGGCTGGAGGCCGAGCTGGAGCAGCACGGCCCGTACGCGCTGCACCGGCGGCTGGCCGAGCTGGACCCGGCGGCCGCCGAGGCGATCCTGACGAGCAACGGGCGGCGGATCGTCCGAGCGCTGGAGGTCATCGAGATCACCGGGCAGCCGTTCACCGCCAACCTGCCGAGCAACACCGCCGTGTACGAGGCGGTGCAGATCGGCGTCGCGGTGCCCCGCCCCGAACTGGACGAGCGGATCACCCTACGGGTCGACCGGATGTGGGAGGCCGGACTGCTGGACGAGGTGCGGGAGCTGGAGAAGGTCGGACTGCGCGAGGGGAGGACCGCCTCCCGGGCGCTCGGCTACCAGCAGGTGCTCGACCACTTCGCCGGCGAGTGCACCGAGGACGAGGCGCGGGCCGAAACCGTACGGGCCACCAAGCGCTTCGCCCGCCGTCAGGAGTCCTGGTTCCGCCGGGACGACCGGATCCACTGGCTCTCCCGCCCGGCCGGCACCGACCCGGTCGAGCTGCTGGAACGATCCCTCGAACTGATCGGGCGTCAGGGAGTTCCGGCCACGTAGGAGCGGTTCTGGCCAATTCGGCGGTGCACCTGCGCGCGCAGGTGACCGTGCAGGACGAACCGGGGGTCACGGCCCGATCACGTGATGGCCACGGATCACCCGAGGACCCCGGTCACGTCCCGAACGGCCCCTCTGGACATGCCATCATCGATGCCATAGGGGTCGGCCCGTGCGGGCCGACCGTGCCCGGCCGCGAGTCCGCTCGTGTCGAACTGTCAGGGGAGGCCGTGTGTCAACGGGTACCGGCCCCGAACCCGGTCAGGGCGGGAGTGTCACCGCACCGGCCGAGGAGTTTGACGAGTCGACGATGGGGGACCTTCCGGTGCTGACCGGCCTGGAGGCGCCGACCTCGTACGCGGCCGCGGTGCCCGCGCTGGACACCCGCACCCCGCCGGACGCCGCGGTGCACGAGCGGGAGATCCGGCCGCTGCGCCGGCTGCGCTGGTGGCAGACCCTGCCGATCGCCCTGCTGGGCACCCTCGGCTCGCTGATGTTCGCCTTCCCGCTCGCCTTCGGCTCGGCCGGCGCGCGCGCCACCATGGTCGGGATGCTCGGGCTGCTGTTCACCGCCGCCTCGGTCGGCTGGGGTGCGATGGCCGCCCGGCACGCCGGCTACAAGTGGCCGGGACTGCCGCGCCGGGGCTCCGGGAAGCGGGCCGGCTGGAAGGCGATTGTGGTCTACACCCTGATCGCGCTGGCCGCCTGCGCGCTCGCGGTCTGGCGGGTCGCGTACCTGCGCTGAGCAGGCCGACCGCGGGGCTGCGGTGCGGGCATCAGTGCCATGCGGGCATCAGTACCATCGGAGGGGTGAGCGCATCCTCTCCTCAGCAGGCCGGTCTCCCCTTCTTCAAGGGGCACGGCACCCAGAACGACTTCGTGATCGTGCCGGACCCGGACGGCGTGCTGGAGATCGGCCCGGAGGCCGTCGCGGCGCTGTGCGACCGGCGGGCCGGCATCGGCGCGGACGGGCTGCTGCGCGTGGTGCGCGCCGCCGCCGAACCGGCCGCCGCCCACCTGGCCGACCGGGCCGAGTGGTTCATGGACTACCGCAACTCCGACGGCAGCATCGCCGAGATGTGCGGCAACGGCCTGCGGGTCTTCGCCCGCTTCCTGGTCGAGGCCGGCCTGGCCAAGCCCGGCGAGCAGGCGATCGCCACCCGCTCCGGGGTGCTCACCGCGAAGGTCGCCGAGGACGCCGGGGACGGCACCCCCGGGGACGTCACCATCGACATGGGCCGCGCCCGGCTGCCCGGACCGGACGGCATCGAGGTCGCGGTCGGCGGGCGGCGCTGGCCCGCCCTGAACGTCAACATGGGCAACCCGCACGCGGTGGCCTTCGTCGAGAGCCTGGACCACGCCGGCGAGCTGCGCACCGCGCCGCTGACCAGCCCCGAGGGCGTCTACCCGGAAGGCGTCAACGTCGAGTTCGTGGTGGACCGCGGCCCGCGGCACGTCGCGATGCGGGTGCACGAGCGCGGATCCGGCGAGACCCGTTCCTGCGGCACCGGCGCCTGCGCCGTCGCCGTGGCGGCGATCCGCCGGGACGGCCTGGACCCGGCGACCACCGGCGAGGCGGTCTCGTACACCGTGGACGTGCTGGGCGGCCGACTGGTCATCACCGAGCACCCGGACGGCCGGGTGGAGATGACCGGACCGGCGGTGATCGTGGCCGAGGGGCGGCTCGACGCGCGCTGGTGGGAGTCGCTGCGCCGCGACTGAGGGCCCGGTTTGCCCATTTCGTACAGCGACGAATCCCCCCGATCGGGTGATACCGGTCGCGGACGGGAATCACGGCATCGCAGAACGTGCTCCGCTCGGTAGCATGGACCACCGGGTCGATCCCCCTGGGAGGGGTGGCAAGATCACCCCCTCGGGAGGGGGAGCGCCCGGCGACCGTTGCCGGAGGTGCGCCGATGACCATCGAAGCCGGGCAGTCCCTCGCGGGGCAGCCGACGACCGCACGGCAGGCCGGGGCCAGGCGGCCCCTGGGAGAGCTCGGCCGGGCCGCCCTCGGCCGGGCCGGGCGGGCCGCGTTACTGGCCACCGGCCGGCCGCCCGTGCCGGACGCCCTCGAACCGCTCGTCCGGGTCCACCGCCGACATCACCCGCAGGCCGACCTCGGGCTGCTCGCCCGGGCGTACCGGCTGGCCGAGGCCAGCCACCGCGGCCAGAAGCGCAAGAGCGGCGAGCCGTACATCACCCACCCGCTGGCCGTCACCATGATCCTGGCCCAACTCGGCGCCGGGACCACCACCCTGGTCGCCTCGCTGCTCCACGACACCGTCGAGGACACCGATCTGACGCTCGACCAGGTGGGCTCCGGGTTCGGGCCCGAAGTCGCCTACCTGGTCGACGGGGTGACGAAACTGGAGAAGGTCGACTTCGGCGCCGCCGCCGAGGCCGAGACCTTCCGCAAGATGCTGGTCGCCACCGGGGACGACGTCCGGGTGATGGTGATCAAGCTCGCCGACCGGCTGCACAACATGCGCACCATCCGGCACATGAAGCCGGCCAGCCAGGTGCGGATCGCCAAGGTCACCCGGGACGTGCTGATCCCGCTGGCCGAACGGCTCGGCATCCAGGTGCTCAAGGCGGAGCTGGAGGACATCGTCTTCGCCACCCTGCACCCCGAGGAGTACGCCCGCACCCGCGCCCTGATGGCCGGTCACGAGGCCGAGCCGGACACCCTGCTGGAGCCGTTCGCCCGGCAGCTGGCCCGTCAGCTGGCCGAGACCGGGGTCGCCGCCGAGGTGACCGTCCGGCCCCGGCACTGCGTCTCGCTGCACCGGGTGCTGCTGGAGCGGGCCGCCGCGCCCGGGCCGGACGGGCGGCCGCAGGGGCCGCAGCCGGCCGACTTCGGGCGGCTGCTGGTGGTGGTCGAGGAGAACGCCGACTGCTACGCCGTGCTCGGCGAGCTGCACACCTGCTGGACGCCGCTGCCCGGGGAGTTCAAGGACTTCGTGGCGGCCCCCAAGTTCAACCTCTACCAGTCGCTGCACACCGCCGTGGCGCTGGAGGGCCGCGCGGTGGTCGAGGTGCTGGTCCGGACCCGGCGGATGCACGAGGTGGCCGAGACCGGGGTGGTCGCGCTCGGCGACCCGACCCCGGCCGGCACCGCCCAGGACGCCGACGAACTGGACCGTACCGACCCGGGCCGACCCGGTTGGCTCAGCCGGCTGCTGGAGTGGCAGCAGGAGACTCCCGACCCGGACGCCTTCTGGTCCGCGCTCACCGCCGACCTGGCCGGCGACCGCGAGATCACCGTGGTGACGGAGAGCGGCGAAACGCTTCAGCTGAGGGCCGGGGCCAGCTGTGTGGACGCGGCCTACCTGCTCGGCGAGGAGACCGGCCACCGGTGTATCGGCGCCCGGGTCAACGGCCGGCTCACCGCGCTGTCCACCGTCCTACAGGACGGGGACGTGCTCGCGGTGCTCACCGAGAACCTCCCGGCGGGTGGCAGCCAGCCGTCCGGTCCCTCGCCGGAGTGGCTGGCGCACGCCCGCACCCCCGCCGCCCGGCTGGCCATCGAGCGCTGGCTGGCCGACCACCCGGCCCGGCTGCCGGTGGTGCGCACCGGCCCGGCGGGAGGCCAGCCCGCCCCGCCCGCGCATCGGGCCGGCGCGCGCCGGGCCGCCCCGGTCACGGTGACCGGGCGGCCCGGCGCGCCGGTGCGGCTGGCCCGCTGCTGCACGCCCGTCCCGCCGGACGAGGTCGCCGGCTACCCGATCCGCGGCGGCGCGGTGGCCGTGCACCGCACCGGCTGCCCCGCCGGGCAGCGGCTGCGCGCGGACGGCCGCGCCGAGCTGGAGGTCCGCTGGCGGCCCGAGGGCGCCCCGGCGGCCGGGCACCGGGTCACCCTGCTGGCCGAGGCGCTGAACCGGCCCCGGCTGCTCGCCGACCTCACCGCGGCGATCTCCGGCGAGGGCGTCGGCATCGTCTCGGCCGAGGTCGAGCCGCCGCAGGAACTGCGGGTGCGGCACACCTACACGGTCGAACTGCCCGAGCCGGGCGCGCTGCCTGCGCTGATGCGGGCGATGCTCAAAGTCTCCGGAGTGTATGACGTGAGCCGCCCGCACGCCCCGGAAGGGGCCCGGCCCCGGCACTCCGGGGGAAATGGGGGTGACCGGCCCGCGCCGGGCGTGCGACCATCGGGGGGAATTCACGACCGGTCCACGGCGTTCACAGGGCACAGGGGCCCCGGTGACAGCCGAGGGTCCGCACCGCAGTCTCACAGCGACCAAAGGACAGAATGACCTCCACGTTCGACACCCGCGACCACGCCGACGCCCCGCGCCGCATCGACGGTCTGCGGGCGGAAGCCCTCATGGACGAGGACCTCGCGGCCATCGACGAGGACCTCGGCAACAGCTACGACGGCGACCAGTACGACCGCAGCGAGCGTGCGGCCCTGCGCCGGGTCGCCGGCCTCTCCACCGAACTCGAAGACGTCACCGAGGTCGAGTACCGCCAGCTGCGCCTGGAGCGCGTGGTGCTGGTCGGTGTCTGGACCGAAGGCACGCTGGAGGAGGCGGAGAACTCGATGGCCGAGCTTGCCGCGCTCGCCGAGACGGCCGGCTCCGAGGTGCTGGACGGCGTCATCCAGCGGCGCGACAAGCCCGACGCGGCCACCTACATCGGCTCCGGCAAGGCGCAGGAGCTGCGGGACATCGTCGCCTCCAGCGGCGCCGACACCGTGGTCTGCGACGGTGAGCTCACCCCCGGCCAGCTGATCCACCTGGAGGACGTGGTCAAGGTCAAGGTCGTCGACCGGACGGCCCTGATCCTGGACATCTTCGCCCAGCACGCCAAGTCCCGGGAGGGCAAGGCGCAGGTCTCGCTCGCGCAGATGCAGTACATGCTGCCGCGCCTGCGCGGCTGGGGTCAGTCGCTGTCCCGGCAGATGGGTGGCGGTGGCTCCGGCTCCTCGGGCGGCGGCATGGCCACCCGTGGTCCCGGTGAGACCAAGATCGAGACCGACCGTCGTCGGATCCGCGAGAAGATGGCGAAGCTCCGCAGGGAGATCGCCGACATGAAGAAGGGCCGCGACACCAAGCGCCAGGAGCGCAAGCGCCACCAGGTGCCGTCCGTGGCCATCGCCGGGTACACCAACGCCGGCAAGTCGTCCCTGCTCAACCGGCTCACCGGCGCGGGCGTGCTGGTGGAGAACGCGCTGTTCGCCACCCTGGACCCGACCGTGCGCCGGGCCCAGACCCCGAGCGGGCGGCTCTACACCCTGGCCGACACCGTCGGCTTCGTCCGGCACCTGCCGCACCACCTGGTCGAGGCCTTCCGCTCGACCATGGAGGAGGTCGCCGACGCGGACCTCATCCTGCACGTGGTCGACGGCTCGCACCCCGAGCCGGAGACGCAGCTGGCCGCCGTCCGCGAGGTCATCGTCTCGGTCGAGGCACAGAACGTGCCGGAGATCGTGGTGATCAACAAGGCGGACGCCGCCGACCCGCACGTGCTGCAGCGTCTGCTGCGCCGCGAGCCGCACGCCATCGTGGTGTCGGCCCGCAGCGGCGCGGGCATCGACGAGCTGCTGAAGCTCATCGACGACGAGCTGCCGCGCCCGGCCGTCGAGGTGCGGGCCCTGGTGCCCTACACCCAGGGTGCCCTGGTCTCCCGGGTGCACAAGGAGGGCGAGCTGCTCGCCACCGAGCACACCGGCGAGGGCACGCTGCTGCACGCCAAGGTGCCGGCCGAGCTGGCCGCGGAGCTGGAGCACTTCGCGGTGGCCCTGCAGAGCTGACCGGTTCCGTCGGAGGGCCCCGGACGATCACGTCCGGGGCCCTCCGCGCTTCCCGGGGCGCGTTACCTCACGTTCTTGGTGAAGTAGTCGAAGGCCTGCTTCGCCTGGTCCTGCAGCGACGGCCCGGCCAGGTACCCGGCCGGGTCGCGGTTGCCGAGCGCGCTGACGCTGACCAGGTTGGGCTTGCCGTCCTTGGTGACGAACCAGCCGCCGCCGCCCGCCCCGCCCGTCATGGTGCAGCCGATCACGTACATCGGCGGGCGGCTGCGGTCGAAGGAGAGCGCGCCCGGCGCGGCGGGGGAGTCGCAGCGGTGCAGCTCCATGCCGTCGAAGGGCCGCTCGACCGGGTAGCCGTAGGCGACGGCAGAGCCGACCTGCTCGCGCGGGGCGTTGAACCAGACCGGGACGGAACCGCCGACCGTCTCCTCCAGGGACGGACCGGAGTCCGACTCGCCGCGCACCCGGACTATCGCGTAGTCGTACTGGCTGTGAGCGCCGACGCCGACCTCCTGCAGCCAGGTCGGCGACACCAGCGCGCGCACCGCCGTCCACCGGCCGTACGGGGCGGCCTGCTGGTCGCCGTACGGCTTGCCGCGGTTCGCCCGGCCGTCCCGGTTGAAGCCGGGCACGAAGACCAGGTTCCTCACCCAGCCGCCGCCCTTGCCGTCGGTCAGGCAGTGTGCGGCGGTGTAGACCAGGTTGCTGCGGCCCGGGTTGACCGGGTCGGAGACCACCGTGCCGGAGCAGACCGCGTCGCCCTGGGGCGTGGTCATCAGCAGCTTGCCGACCACGGCGGAGTCCGGGCCGTACGGGTGCTGCTGGGGCCTGGCCTGGACGGCGGCCGGCGGGGCGTCGCGCTGGACGGTGCTCGGCGCGGTGGCGGTCAGCGAGTACTCCGGGGTGGGCCTGGCCTTGGCGGCCTCCATCCGGGAGGGCGACCAGTGGCCCGGGGCCACCGGGTTGGCGAAGCCGCTGTCGGTCACGTACCGGGCCCAGTCCTCCAGCTTCCAGCCGCTCAGGTCGCCCAGGCTGGTCGGCGCGGCCTTGGGCAGCGCAGCGGGCGGCGTGGCCGGGGCGGCGGGTCCGTCCGGCCCGCAGGCGGCCGCGGTGATCGTCAGGGCGGCGAGCAGCGCGGCGCCGGCCGTCGCGGCCCGGCGCCCACTGCTGCTGATCGTGCGCAAGCTGGTTCGTCCCCCGTGGTGGTACCGGTCACTGCTTCCTGGAGATCCAGTCCAGGGCCTGCTTGGCGACCGACTCCAGGTACGGGCCGCTCAGCGAGGTGTGTTCCTGGGTGCCGATCGAGGTGTTGCTGACCAGGGCGGTCTTCCCGTCCGGCATGGTGGCGAACCAGCCGCCGCCGCTGGCGCCCTGGGTCATGTTGCAGCCGATGGTCAGCATCGTCGGGCGCTTGGCGTCGAAGGACAACCGGGTCGGCTTGCCGCCGTCGCACTTGTAGAGCTCCTGGCCGTCGAACGGCTTGACCAGCGGGTAGCCGACGGCCGAGACCTTGAGTTGGTCGCGGGGCGCGTCGAACCACACCGGGACGGCCGAACCGACCGTCTCCTCAAGGGACTTGCCGGTGTCGTTCTGGTTGTGCACGCGCATCACCGCGAAGTCGTACTGGTTGGCGGCGTCACCGGTCTGGCCGCCCTCGACCATCCACTGCGGGGAGGTGGTGACCTGGTCGGCCCACCAGGTGCCGAGCGGGGCCAGCTCGGACAGCGGCGCCTTCTTGCCGCCGCTGGAGGCACCGGAGTTGTTGTAGGCGGGGACGAAGACCAGGTCCTTGTAGAAGTTGCCGCCCTTGCCCTCGTGCACGCAGTGGGCGGCCGTCCAGACCAGGTTGCTCTTGCCCGGGTGCTGCGGGTCGGCGACCACCGTGGCCGAGCAGTTGCCCCGGCCGCCCTGGGCGGAGAAGAACACCTTGCCAGAGGGCTGCTTGAGGTACGGGCGGGGCACCTGCACGGCCTTGACCACCGGGGGCTCCGGGTCGGTCACGCCGTCGTCGGTGGAGGGCTTGGGGGTGGCGGGGGCCGGCTTGGCGGTGGGCGGGGCCGGGTCGGCGGGCTTGGCGTCGCCCATCTTGTCCGGGTCCCAGAAGTCCTTCACCACCGGGTTGTTGAAGACGTGCTTGGACGCCCACTTGTCCCAGTCGTCGAACTTCCACTTCTTCAGGTCGTCCCAGGTCTTCGGCAGGCCGTCCAGCAGGTTGGTCGGCAGGCCGGAGGGCAGGGTGATCCCGCCGATGGCGCCGCCGCCCGGGGTGGCCGCGCCGCTCGCCGCGGTGACATCGGGTGGCGGCGCGGCGGTCTTCCCGCCGTCGCCGGCCGGGCCGTCCGGTCCGCAGGCGCTCGCGGCGAGCAGCGTTCCGGTGACCAGGGCGGCGGCCAGGGCTGACCGGTGGATCGATGGCATCTGTGCGCTTCCCCCTGTGTTCGGTCGGACTTCGGTGTGGCGGCTCACCGCCCTGGAGTCTTCCATCGCCGTACAGGACGGCCGTGGCCGCCCCCAGGGTTGCGGGGCGGAAGTCACCGGTCCGTGACGCGCGACCGGGCGCCTCTTCGGCGCAGCAGGGCCTTCCACCCCCGGGGTGGACAATCCCCGATCTTCACTCGGACGAGTTACCCGTCCTTGTGATCACCCGTCAGGGATAGGTAACCCTTACCTGACGCGACGGTGCGAGCGCCCGCCGACCCTCTCCACCACCGGCGCGCGTCCGCACCCCCACGCGCACCAAGGAGCAGCCTTGAGCACCGCCCTCACCGGAGCCCCGCCCGAATCGCCGCTGTTCATGGACCAGCCCCTCGGGCCCGACCCGCTGCTGCACCCCGATCCCGCCGTCGCCGCCGAACAGGCCGCCCTGGAGGGCCTGCTGCGCTGCTGGACGCGGGAGACCGACGCCCGGCCCGGGCCGGACGGGCGGCTGCGCATCGACGTCCTCGGCGGCGCCGCCCGGCTCACCGCGTCGGTCCGCTACTGGTCGCCCGGCGGCTGGCACCGGTTCGGCCCGGCCACGCTCTCGGCCGGGGAGGGCGGTGTCGTGGGGGAGGGGGCCGAGGCCCCGGTGGACGCCGTCACCGCCGCCGCGCTGCTCGCCGCCGCGGCCGCCGAACGGCCCGACCCCGGGCAGGTCGCCGACCTCGCCGCCCGGGTGGCCGACTCGGTGGTGCGCACCGCCGAGATCCTCGCCCACCGCCGTACCGCCGCCGAACCCGGCGGGCCGGAGCGGTCGCACTTCCTGGCCGCTGAACAGTCCCTGCTGCTCGGCCACCCGCTGCACCCCACCCCTAAGAGCCGCGACGGTCTCGGCCCGGCCCAGAGCGCCGCCTACTCGCCCGAACTGCACGGCTCCTTCCAGTTGCACTGGTTCGCGGTCGACCGCGAACTGCTCGCGGCCGGCTCCGCGGTCGCCGACGGTGCCGACCGGCTCACCGCCGCCCTGCTCGGCGGCCGCACCGCCCTGCCGTCCGGCACCGCCGCCCTGCCGCTGCATCCCTGGCAGGCCCGCGAACTCGCCCACCGCCCGGCCGTCGCCGCCCTCCTCGCCGACGGGCTGCTGCACGACCTCGGCCCGGCCGGCGAGCCCTGGTACCCCACCTCCTCGGTGCGCACCGTCTACCGCCCCGGCACGCCGTGGATGCTCAAGCTCTCGCTCGGCCTGCGGATCACCAACTCCCGCCGGGAGAACCTGCGCAAGGAACTGCACCGCGGCCTGGAGATGCACCGGCTGCTGGAGAGCGGGCTGGCCGCCGAGTGGCGCGCCGCCCACCCCGGCTTCGACATCGTCCGCGACCCGGCCTGGATCGGCGTCGACCACCCCGACCTCGGCGACCCCGGCGGCCTGGACACCGTGCTGCGTGCCCAGCCCTTCGCGCCCACCGACCGGGCGCTGTGCGTGGCCGGCCTGGTCGCCGAACAGCCGCTCGGCACCGGCGCCACCGTGCCGTCCCGGCTCGGCGACACCCTGCGCTCGCTCGCCGCCCACACCGGCCGCCCGCTGCGCACGGTGGCCGCCGAATGGTTCCTGCGCTACCTGGACGCCGTCGTGCTGCCCGTCCTGTGGCTGGACGGCCGGGGCGGCATCGCCCTGGAGGCGCACCAGCAGAACAGCATCGTGCTGCTGGACGCCGAGGGCTGGCCCTGTGGCGGCCGCTACCGCGACAACCAGGGCTACTACTACCGGGAGAGCGCCGCCGAGCGGCTCACCGCCCGGCTGCCCGGGCTCGGCGCGGAGAGCGACACCTTCCTGCCGGACCCGGTGATCGACCACCACTTCGCCTACTACCTCGGCATCAACCACGTCCTCGGCCTGATCGGCGCCCTCGGCTCCCAGGGGCTGGCCGACGAGACGGTGCTGCTGGCCGCGCTGCGCCGGTTCCTGGCCGGCCCGCAGGCGACCGCCACCGGCTCGGCGCTGCCCGCGCTGCTGCTGGACGCGCCCACCCTGCCCTGCAAGGCCAACCTGCTCACCCGGATCAACGGCCTGGACGAACTGGTCGGGCCGGTCGCCACCCAGTCCGTGTACGTGGACATCCCCAACCCGGTGGCGGGGGTCGTGAGCGAGCGAAGCGAGTGAACCAAGAAGAGGTGTGCGTGGGCGGATGCCCCCGCCGGGCGGAGCGAGGCGGAGACAATTTGCTGGACGACCTGTCCAGGTGGGGCGAAGTCCCCACCCCGGTCGGCGAGTTCCGGCTCAGCCCGGTCCGGATGCCCGCCGACCTGGAACTGCTCGCCGGCTGGATGAACGACCCCGAGGTCGACGAGTTCTGGGAGCTCGCCGGGCCGCCCGCCGTCACCGAACGGCACGTCCGGGCCCAACTCGACGGCGACGGCCGCAGCGTGCCCTGCCTGGGCCTGCTCGACGGCGCGCCGATGAGCTACTGGGAGGTCTACCGCGCCGACCTCGACCCCCTTTCCGGGCACTACCCGGCCCGGCCGCACGACACCGGCGTGCACCTGCTGCTCGGCCCCGCCGCCAGCCGCGGCCGGGGCCTGGGCGGTCACCTGCTGGCCGCCCTCGCAGACCTGATCCTCAGTCGACGACCGTACTGCGAACGGGTGGTGGCCGAACCGGACGTCCGCAACCGGCGCTCGGTCCGGGCTTTCGAGCGGGCCGGATTCCGGGCCACCGCCGAACTCCACCTGCCCGACAAGCGCGCCGCCCTGATGGTCCGCGACCGAGACTCGACTCCTGCCTAGGACAACCCTGTGGACACCTCGACACCCCCGCCCTACGACCTGCTCGGCGTCGGCATCGGCCCGTTCAACCTCTCGCTCGCCGCACTCGCCGAACCCGTACCCGGCCTGCGCACGCTCTTCTGCGACCAGCGCCCGGAGTTCCGCTGGCACCACGGGATGCTGGTGGACGGGGCCCGGATGCAGGTGCCCTTCCTCGCCGACCTGGTCTCCCTGGTCGACCCGACCAACCCGTGGTCCTTCCTCAACTACCTGCGCGCCCAGGACCGGCTGTTCCCGTTCTACTTCGCCGAGCGCTTCCAGCTGCCCCGCCGCGAGTACGACCACTACTGCCGCTGGGCCGCCGAGCGGCTGGCCAACTGCCGCTTCGGCACCGAGGTCACCGCGCTGCACTGGGAGGACCCCTGCTACCGGGTCGAGTTGACCGACACCGCGACCGGCCGGCGCTCCGCCGTACGGGCCCGCAACCTCGCGCTCGGCGTCGGCACCAGGCCCGTACTGCCCGAGGCCTTCGCGGGGCTGGCCGGCCACCCGACGGCCTTCCACTCCGCCGAGTACCTCGACCGCCGCGCCGACCTGGCCGGCGCCCGGGACATCACCGTGGTCGGCAGCGGGCAGTCCGGCGCCGAGGTCTTCCTCGACCTGCTCCGCCGCCACGAGGACGACGGCGTCCGGCTGCGCTGGCTCACCCGCACCCGGGCGCTCGCCCCCATGGAGTACTCCAAGCTCGGCCTGGAGCACTTCACCCCCGACTACACCCGCTACTTCCACGGCCTGCCCGGGCCCGTCCGGGACGCCCTGGTCACCGCCCAGTGGCAGCTGCACAAGGCCGCCAGCGCCGAGACCCTCGCCGAGATCCACGACCACCTCTACGAGCGCACCATCGGCCGCCCGATCGACACCGCCCCGGTCGAGATCACCCCCGGCACCGCCGTCACCGACGCCCGCCCAGGCCCCTGCGGCGGCCTCGAACTGCACTGCCGGCACACCGACTCCGGCACCGAGCACCTGCTGCGCACCGACGCGGTGGTGCTCGCCACCGGCTACCGCGCCGCCCGTCCGGCCGCGCTCGAACCGCTCGCCCACCTGATCGACTGGGACGGGGCCGGGCGCTACCGGGTCGACCTCGACCACCGGGTCGCCACCCGGCCCGAGCTCACCGGCGGCCTCTACGTCCAGAACGCCGAACTCCACACCCACGGCGTCGGCACCCCCGACCTGGGACTCGGCGCCCACCGGGCCGCCGTCATCCTCAACGCCGTCACCGGCCGCACCGTCCACCGACTGCCCGACCGCACCGCCTGGACCGGCTTCGCGCCGCCCGCCCCCGCCGGTCGCGCCGCACCGCCCACCCCCGTCGTCCCCCGTCCCCAGGAGCTGACCCGTGCCGCAACCGTCGGCCGCTGAACCGCCGCTCTACCTGCCCCCGCACCTCACCGCCGGGCACTGGCAGCGAGCCGGCCGCGCCCTGCTGGCCAAGATGTTCGGCGAGTTCGCCTACGAGGAGCTGCTCACGCCCGTCCCCGGGGCCCTCGACGGCGAGTACCTGCTGAAGCTGCCCGAGGCCGAGTACCGCTTCACCGCCCGCCGCGGCGCCTACGGCGGCTGGCAGGTCGACCCGGAGTCCATCCGCTGCTCCCGCCCGGACGGCCTGGACCCGCTGCGCTTCCTCCCGTACGCCCGGCAGACCCTCGGGATGCGCGGCGAGACCACCGCCCACCTGATCCGCGAACTCTCCGCCACCCTGACCGCCGACGCCCGCCAGCTCGCCACCGCGCTCACCGCCGCCGAACTCGCCGAGCTCGACCACCCGGCGCTGGAGGGGCGGCAGGGCGGCCACCCGTGGATCGTCCCGAACAAGGGCCGGATCGGCTTCTCCGGCGCCGACGCCGCCCGCTGGACCCCGGAGGCCCGCAGCCCGCGCCCGCTGCCCTGGATCGCCGTCCACCGCCGGCTCGCCCAGTACCGCGGCGTGCCCGGCCTGGAACAGCCCGAGCAGCTGTACGCCCGCGAACTGGACGACCCGGACGCGCTGCGCTCCCCACTCGGCGCGGACGCCGACGACTACCTGCTGCTACCCGTCCACCCCTGGCAGTGGGACGAGACGATCCTGCCGCTGTTCGCGCCCTGGATCGCCTCCGGCGAGATCGTCCCGCTGCCCTCCGACGGCGACCCACGGCTGCCCCAGCAGTCCATCCGCTCCTTCTTCAACACCGCCCACCCCGAGCGCTGCACCGTCAAGCTGCCGCTGTCCATCCTCAACACCCTGGTCTGGCGCGGCCTGCCGGTCGAGCGCACCCTCGCCGCGCCCGCCGTCACCGCCTGGCTGCACGGGCTGCGCGACGCCGACCCGTATCTGCGGGACGAGTGCCGGGTGATCCTGCTCGGCGAGATCGCCTCCGTCACCGTCGACCACCCGGTCTACCGGGAGATGCCCGAATCGCCGTACCAGTACAAGGAGCTGCTCGGCGCGATCTGGCGCGAACCGCTCGGCCCCTTCCTCGCCGCGGACGAGCGCGCCCGCACCCTGGCCGCGCTGCTGCAGACCGGCTCGGACGGGCGGGCGCTGGCCGCCGAGCTGATCGCCCGCTCCGGCCTCACCCCCGCCGAGTGGACCGGCCGGCTGTTCGCCGCGATGCTGCCGCCGCTGCTGCACTTCCTCTACCGCTACGGGCTGGTCTTCTCCCCGCACGGCGAGAACGCCATCGTGGTCTTCGACGACCGCGGCACCCCGACCCGGCTCGCGGTCAAGGACTTCGTCGACGACGTCAACCTCAGCGACCAGGACCTGCCCGAGCTACGAGACCTGCCGGCCGAGGTCGCCGACGTGCTGCTGCGGGACAGCCCGCAGGGGCTCTGCCAGTTCATCCACTCCGGGCTGTTCATCGGCGTCTTCCGCTACCTCGCCCCGCTGCTGGAGGCGCAGACCGGACTGCCCGAGACCGAGTTCTGGGCCCTGCTGCGCGCCGAGATCCACCGCTACCAGGACCGCTTCCCCGAGCTGCGCGAGCGCTTCGAGCTGTTCGACCTGTTCCGGCCCCGGATCACCCGGCTCTGCCTCAACCGCAACCGGCTGCTGCTGGACGGCTACCAGGACCGCCCGCACCGCCCGCACGCGGCCCGGCACGGGACGGTGCCGAACGCGCTGGTCGCCGTGGACGTGCGCCTTCCGGCTGGGTGGGACCGGATTGTCACCCCCGCCCCGTAGGGTGGAAGGGCCATGACGAACGACTCCGAACCCCTGCCCGCGACGGACCTCGGCGACGAGGCCGAGGAAGCCGTCGCCGTCCCGCGCTCGCGGATCCCCGAACTGCTGCACGCCGCGGTGGCGGCCGTCGGCGGCGTGGAGCGCCCCGGCCAGATGCGGATGGCCGAGGCCGTCGCCGACGCCGTCGACCACAGCGAGCACCTGCTCGTCCAGGCCGGCACCGGCACCGGGAAGTCCCTGGCCTACCTGGTGCCGGCGCTCGCCCACGGGGACCGCGTGGTGGTCGCCACCGCCACCCTGGCGCTGCAACGCCAGCTGGTGGAGCGGGACTTGCCGCGCACGGTCGACGCGCTGCACCCGGTGCTGCGCCGCCGCCCGCTGTTCGCGATGCTCAAGGGCCGCTCCAACTACCTGTGCCTGCACCGGGCCAACGAGGGCACCCCGAGCGACGAGGGCGAGGGCCTGTTCGACCCGGTGGACGCGCTCGGCGGGCCCACCGGCAAGCTCGGGCAGGAGGTGCTGCGGCTGCGGGAGTGGGCGGACGAGACCGAGACCGGGGACCGCGACGACCTCAGCCCCGGCGTCTCGGACAAGGCCTGGGCCCAGCTGTCGGTCACCTCCAAGGAGTGCCTGGGCGCGACCCGCTGCGCGTACGGGCAGGAGTGCTTCGCGGAGAAGGCGCGGGAGCGGGCCAAGCTGGCGGACGTCGTGGTCACCAACCACGCGATGCTCGCGATCGACGCGATCGAGGGCGCGCCGGTGCTGCCCGAGCACGGGCTGCTGATCGTGGACGAGGCGCACGAGCTGGTCAACCGGGTCACCGGCGCGGCCACCGCCGAGCTGACCGTCGGCGCGGTCAACCGGGCGGTGAAGCGGGCGGCCCGGCTGGCCAACGAGAAGGCCGTGGACGCGCTGCAGGCCGCCGCCGAGAACTACCACGGCCTGATGGAGACCGCCCAGCCCGGCCGGGTCGAGGAGCTGCCCGAGTACCTGGCGTACGCGGTCACCGCGATCCGGGACGCCGCCCGGCAGGTGATCACCTCGCTCGGTGAGACCCGGGACAAGGGGCTCAGCGACGAGGACGCGGTCCGCAAGCAGGCGATGGCCTCGGCCGAGACGCTGCACGAGACCGCCGACCGGCTGTTGGAGGACTCCGAGTACGACGTGGTCTGGATCGAGCGCAGCGACCGCTACGGGCTGGGCACCGCCTCCCTGCGGGTCGCCCCGCTCAGCGTCTCCGGACTGCTGCGCGAGGGGCTGTACAAGGAGCGCTCGGTCGTCCTCACCTCGGCCACGCTCAAGCTCGGCGGGGACTTCAACGGCGTGGCCGGCTCGCTCGGCCTGCCCAAGGAGACCCGACTGCCGGACGAGCGCACGCCCGGCGACAACCCGGAGCCCGGCTTCGGGGAGTCCCCCCATGGGGAGGACTCCGTCCCGTACTGGCGGGGCATCGACGTCGGCTCGCCGTTCAAGTACCCCAAGCAGGGCATCCTGTACGTCGCCAAGCACCTCGCCGACCCCGGGCGCGACCCCGAACGCCCGGACATGCTGGACGAGTTGGCCGAGCTGATCGGCGCGGCCGGCGGCCGGACGCTGGGCCTGTTCTCCTCGATGCGCGGCGCCCAGACGGCCGCGGAGGCGCTGCGGGAGCGGCTCGACAACCGGATCCTGCTCCAGGGGGAGGACACCCTGGGCGAGTTGATCCGCGAATTCGCCTCGGACGCGACCACCTGTCTGTTCGGCACCCTCTCGCTCTGGCAGGGCGTGGACGTGCCCGGCTCGGCCTGCCAGCTGGTCGTGATGGACCGGATCCCCTTCCCGCGACCGGACGACCCGCTGATGAGCGCCCGCCAGAAGGACGTCGAACAGCACGGCGGGAACGGCTTCATGGCGGTCGCGGCGACGCACGCGGCGCTGCTGATGGCGCAGGGCGCCGGTCGGCTGGTGCGGGCGGCGGACGACCGGGGCGTGGTGGCGGTGCTCGACCCTCGGGTGGAGACCAAGCGGTACGGGGGCTTCTTCCGGTCCTCGATGCCGGAGTTCTGGTACACCACGGACCGCAACCAGGTGCGCCGATCGCTGGCGGCGATCGACGCCTCGGCGGCGCCGGTGCGGCCGGTGGTGAAGCGGGGCTGAGGGCCGCTGCCACCGCGTTCACCCGCGCGACGACGGAGGGGCTCCCCGCTGACGGTGGAGCCCCTTCCCGTTCCGCGCCCGGGAGCGCCTCAGAGGCGGCGTAGGACCGCGACGACCTTGCCCAGGATGGTCGCGTTGTCGCCGTTGATCGGCTCGTACGCCGGGTTGTGCGGCATCAGCCAGATCCGGCCGTCCTCGCGCTTGAGCCGCTTCACGGTGGCCTCGCCGTCGATCATCGCGGCCACGATGTCGCCGTTCTCGGCGACCGGCTGGCGGCGGACGGTGACCCAGTCGCCGTCGCAGATGGCCGCCTCGATCATCGAGTCGCCGCGCACGGTGAGCGCGAACAGCTCGCCCTCGCCGACCAGCTGGCGGGGCAGCGGGAAGACGTCCTCGACCGTCTGCTCGGCCAGGATCGGACCGCCGGCGGCGATCCGGCCGACCAGTGGCACGTAGGAGGTGGACGGGCGACCGGCCGTCTCGGCGGTGTTGGGGCGGGCCACCTCGACGCCGCGGACCTCGTAGGCGCGCGGGCGGTGCGGGTCCCGGCGGAGGAAGCCCTTGCGCTCCAGGGCCATCAGCTGGTGGGCCACGGAGGAGGTGCTGGACAGGCCGACGGCCTGGCCGATCTCGCGCATGGACGGCGGGTAGCCGCGGCGCTGGACGGAGTCGCGGATGACCTCGATCACCCGGCGCTGGCGCTCGGTGAGGCCGGCCTCGTCGGTGCGGATGCCGGGGGGGCGTCCGGGCATCGCGCGGGAGGGGGAGGGGTGGGTGTCGTCCATGGCGGGGGAGTGTTCGATCGGCTGGTCGGGAACGCGGCTCACGGTGGAGAGGGCCGCGCCGGAGAGGCGGTGGTCTTCGCTACGGTCCATGCTGATGTCCACACTCTGCTGATTCGTGGTGCGCTGCCCCACCTTGAACTGGGAGTGTTCCTGCACCGGGATGGTGTTGGTTTTGATGGTGTTCACGGCGGCCCCTCTCGACGGCTGTCCTCTCCCTTTTCCAGCCCAACGCACCTCCTATCGAAAGGTTGCGCCAAACACACGTTCGAGTGAATTATTCGGGAGTTGGCTGACTCGATCAAGGCTTTGTTGTACATCGAGTAAATGTTCGACCGGATGTCGACTCCGGAAGTCTAATCGGCGCCGACACGCCAGGGGTGTCGCTTCCCCCTGAGGCCTACATGTAGTGGCTAGAGTCCTCTCCGTGCCCAGTACTAGTGGTCGCGCCGCATGATCAGCTTGCCGAGGCCGGGGGCGCATCGCTTAGACTCAACCGGTCCGCACGTCCTGCCAGGGAGGGATCCCCAGGTGCACTGCCCCTTCTGCCGGCACTCCGACAGCCGCGTTGTCGACAGTCGGACCACCGAGGACGGCAGCTGCATCCGCCGTCGTCGGCAGTGCCCGGACTGTGGCCGCCGTTTCACCACCGTGGAGACGGCCGCGCTCATGGTCATCAAGCGCAGCGGCGTCACCGAGCCGTTCTCCCGGCAGAAGGTCATCACCGGTGTCCGCAAGGCCTGCCAGGGCCGCCCGGTCACCGAGGACGCCCTCGCCCAGCTCGGCCAGCGGGTGGAGGAGTGCGTGCGCGCCAGCGGCAACGCCGAGCTGACCACCCACGACGTCGGGCTGGCCATACTCGGCCCGCTCAAGGAACTCGACGTGGTCGCCTACCTGCGTTTCGCCAGCGTGTACCAGGCGTACGACGGACTCGAAGACTTCGAGGCCGCCATCGCGGAACTCCGCGCCGAGCGGCCCGTCCCCGAGGCGGACGGCACCCCCGTGCCCGTTCCCGCCACCGCGCCCTAGGCGGCGCCGGGCCCCACGAGGGCCCTCCGGCCAGCACCACATGGCCCCACGGGGCCCACGCGTGCCCGAAAACGGGGCACGGAACACTACGAACCGTGCGTAAGCGGGCGAGGTCTCCGCCTGCCCGCACACCGGAAGAACGAACCAGCGGTGCCCGGATTTTTCGGGGCACGTCGGGCGTTTGCCCAGGAGGAGGAGCGAGAAGTGACAGACACCACGAGCGGTTCCGCACGCGGGTCGAAGTCCGAGAAGGCCGCGGCCAAGGGCGCCAAGGCCCCGAAGGGCGGTCTCCGGATGGAGCGCATCTACACCACCCCTGGCGTGCACCCCTATGACGAGGTCCGCTGGGAGCGGCGCGACGTCGTCATGACCAACTGGCGCGACGGCTCGATCAACTTCGAGCAGCGCGGTGTCGAGTTCCCCGACTTCTGGTCGGTCAACGCCGTCAACATCGTCACGTCCAAGTACTTCCGCGGCGCCGTCGGCACCCCGCAGCGCGAGTGGAGCCTCAAGCAGATCATCGACCGCGTGGTCCTCACCTACCGCGCGGCCGGCGAGAAGCACGGCTACTTCGCCACCAAGGACGACGCCGACGTCTTCGAGCACGAGCTGACCCACGCCCTCCTCCACCAGGTGTTCAGCTTCAACTCGCCGGTCTGGTTCAACGTCGGCACCAAGCAGCCCCAGCAGGTCAGCGCCTGCTTCATCCTGTCCGTCGACGACTCCATGGAGTCGATCCTCGACTGGTACAAGGAAGAGGGCATGATCTTCAAGGGCGGCTCCGGCGCCGGCCTCAACCTCTCCCGCATCCGCTCCTCCAAGGAACTGCTCTCCTCCGGCGGCAACGCCTCCGGCCCGGTCTCCTTCATGCGCGGCGCCGATGCCTCGGCCGGCACCATCAAGTCCGGCGGGGCCACCCGCCGCGCGGCCAAGATGGTCGTGCTGGACGTCGACCACCCGGACGTCGAGGCCTTCATCGAGACCAAGGTGAAGGAGGAGGAGAAGATCCGCGCCCTGCGCGACGCGGGCTTCGACATGGACCTCGGCGGCGACGACATCGCGTCCGTCCAGTACCAGAACGCCAACAACTCGGTCCGCGTCAACGACGAATTCATGACCGCCGTCGAGAACGGCACCGAATTCGGCCTGCGCGCCCGGCTGACCGGCGAGGTCATCGAGACCGTCGACGCCAAGAAGCTGTTCCGCAAGATGGCCGAGGCCGCCTGGGCCTGCGCCGACCCCGGAATCCAGTACGACACCACCATCAACCGCTGGCACACCTGCCCCGAGTCCGGCCGCATCAACGCGTCCAACCCGTGCTCGGAGTACATGCACCTGGACAACTCCAGCTGCAACCTCGCCTCGCTGAACCTGATGAAGTTCCTGCGCGACGACGACTCGTTCGACGCCCAGACCTTCGCCAAGGTCGTCGAGCTGGTCATCACCGCGATGGACATCTCCATCTGCTTCGCCGACTTCCCGACCGAGAAGATCGGCGAGACCACCCGCGCCTTCCGCCAGCTCGGCATCGGCTACGCCAACCTCGGCGCCCTGCTGATGGCCACCGGTCACGCCTACGACAGCGAGGGCGGCCGCGCCCTGGCCGGCGCCATCACCTCGCTGATGACCGGCACCGCCTACCGCCGCGGCGCCGAACTCGCCGGCGTGGTCGGCCCGTACGACGGCTACGCCCGCAACGCGGCCGCCCACCAGCAGGTCATGAAGCAGCACGCCGACGCCTCGCTGGACGCCGTCTCCTTCGACGACCTGGACGCCCCGGTCTGGCTTGCGGCCAACAAGTCCTGGCAGGACGTGCTGCGCATCGGCGCGCAGAACGGTTTCCGCAACGCCCAGGCCTCGGTGCTCGCCCCGACCGGCACCATCGGCCTGATGATGGACTGCGACACCACCGGCGTCGAGCCCGACCTCGCCCTGGTCAAGTTCAAGAAGCTGGTCGGCGGCGGCTCGATGCAGATCGTCAACGGCACCGTCCCGCGCGCCCTCAAGCGCCTCGGCTACCAGGATGAGCGGATCGAGGCGATCGTCGCCCACATCGCCGAGCACGGCAACGTGGTGGACGCGCCGGGCCTGAAGACCGAGCACTACGAGGTGTTCGACTGCGCCATGGGTGAGCGCTCCATCTCCCCGATGGGGCACGTGCGGATGATGGCGGCGATCCAGCCGTGGATCTCCGGCGCCATCTCCAAGACGGTGAACATGCCCGCCGCCGCGACCGTCGAGGACGTCGAGGAGATCTACTTCGAGGCGTGGAAGATGGGCGTCAAGGCGCTCGCCATCTACCGCGAGAACTCGAAGGTCGGCCAGCCGCTCTCCGCCAAGAAGAAGGACTCCGAGGCCAAGGCCGAGGAGACCCCCGCCGCCGTGGTCGAGAAGGTCGTCGAGTACCGCCCCGTCCGCAAGCGCCTGCCCAAGGGCCGCCCGGGCATCACCACCTCCTTCACGGTCGGTGGCGCCGAGGGTTACATGACCGCCAACTCCTACCCGGACGACGGCCTCGGTGAGGTCTTCCTCAAGATGTCCAAGCAGGGCTCGACCCTCGCGGGCATGATGGACGCCTTCTCCATCGCCGTCTCGGTCGGCCTGCAGTACGGCGTGCCGCTGGAGACCTACGTCTCGAAGTTCACCAACATGCGCTTCGAGCCGGCCGGCCTGACCGACGACCCGGACGTGCGGATGGCCCAGTCGATCGTCGACTACATCTTCCGCCGCCTGGCGCTGGACTTCCTGCCCTTCGAGACCCGCTCGGCGCTCGGCATCCACTCCGTCGAGGAGCGCACGCGCCACCTGGAGACCGGCTCCTACGAGCCGTTGGAGGCCGAGGAGCTCGACACCGAGTCGCTGGCCCAGTCCGCCCCGGTGGCCTCCAAGCCGGCCCCGGTCCCGGCTGTCGAGGCGCCCAAGGCGGCCCCGAAGCAGGCCCACAACTCCACGGAGCTGATGGAGATCCAGCTCGGCCTCAACGCCGACGCGCCGCTCTGCTTCTCCTGCGGCACCAAGATGCGCCGCGCCGGCAGCTGCTACCTCTGCGAGGGCTGCGGCTCCACCAGCGGCTGCAGCTGACGAACCCGGTGTTCACCTCGGTGAGGTGAATCGCTGAAGCGGGGCGAGGACTTCACGGTCCTCGCCCCGCTTTTTCGCGTTCCCGGGATGCCGATGTCACGGATGCGGGCGGTGTCCGGTCCGTAGGGGGTGACGGCTTTTCCCGAGAGGAGTGGTGTGGTGACGGGGACGGTGCTGGTGACCGGGGCGACGGGGACGTTGGGGCGGGAGGTGGTGCGGCTGTCGGTGGCGCGCGGGGTGGCGGTGCGGGGGTTGAGCCGACGGGCGCGGGAGGCGGGTGACGGGGTCGAGTGGGTGGTCGGGGACCTGGTGAGCGGGGCGGGGATCGCGGAGGCCGTGGCCGGGGTGGAGACGGTGCTGGACTGCGCGACCACGCAGGGGAAGCAGGACGTGGCGGCGGTCGGGCGGCTGGTGGCGGAGGCCCGGCAGGCCGGGGTGCGGCACCTGGTGTACGTGTCGATCGTGGGGATCGACCGGGTGCCGATCGCGTACTACAAGGCGAAGCTGGGCTGTGAGCGGGTGGTGCGGGAGTCGGGGCTGGGGTGGACTGTGCTGCGGGCGACGCAGTTCCACGACCTGCTGTTCAAGGCCTTCGACCTGAGCGCGAAGCTGCCGGTGTTCCCGGTGGTGAGCGGTGCCCGGATCCAGCCGGTGGAGGTCCGGGAGGTGGCGGCGCAGGTCGTGGAGCTGGCGGGGCGGGAGCCGGCCGGGTTCGCGCCGGAGGTGGGCGGGCCGCAGGCGCGGTCGTACCGGGAGCTGGCCGAGGCGTACCTGCGGGCGGTGGGCCGGCGGCGGGTGCTGCTGCCGCTGCGGGTGCCGGGGGCGGTGGGACGGGCGCTGCGGGCGGGCGGGCTCACGGCGCCGGAGCGGGCGGTGGGTCGGGGGACCTTCGAGGAGGCGTTGGCGCGGCGGTTCGGGTGAGTTCCGCAGTCGTCAACCAGGGTTGACATTCTCGAAGGTGTCAACCAAAGTTGACGGCATGAGCGAGAGCGGAGAGCTCGCGGCCGCCGCGAGCAGTCGTGACCCCGCCGTGGGGCTCCGGGCGGTCCGCGCCCTGCGTGATCTGGCGGACCGCCTGGAGTCCCTGCAGGTGGGCAACGCCCGGTCGCAGGGCTGGTCCTGGCAGGACATCGCGGTCTGCCTCGGAGTGACCAGGCAGGCGGTGCACAAGAAGTACGCGAAGCGCGCTACCCAGGGCGACCAGGACGGAGACTGAGCGATGTTCGAGCGTTTCACCGACGCGGCGCGGCAGGTGGTGGTCGCCGCGCAGCAGGAGGCGAGGGGGCTGCGGCACGGCTGCGTCGGGACGGAGCACCTGCTGCTGGCGATCCTGGCGCGGCCGGAGGACCCGGCGGTCGCCGTGCTCACCGAGGCCGGGCTGGACCACGGGACGGCCCTGCGGGCGGTGCGCCGGCTGCTGGGGGAGGGTGATCAGGCTCAGGCGCTGGCCTCGATCGGGGTGGACCTGGATTCGGTGCGGGAGGCGGTCGAGTCGGTCTTCGGCGAGGGCGCGCTGGACGCCCCGCCCGAGGAGGAGCCCAAGCGCCGGGGCTGGTTCCGCTCCGGCGGCGCCGCAGGCGGGCACGTCCCGTTCGCGGCCCGGGCGAAGAAGGCCCTGGAGCTGTCCCTGCGCGAGTCGCTGCGGATGAAGTCGGGGGAGATCGCGGTGGGGCATCTGCTGCTCGGGGTGCTGCGCGAGGGGAAGGGGCTCGGGGCGCGGGTGATCGCCGACCACGGGCTCGACCCGGCGGCGGTGCGGCGGGCGGTGGAGGCCGAACTGGCCTGAGCCCGGCCCCGGTGGGGCCTGCGGTGGGGCGTAGGTTGTGTCGCCGACCGGTGTGCGAGGCGTGAATGAAGGAGATTGGCCGTCAACTAGCGGCTTGAGGCCAATGTCTGAATCGATATGATCGGCCGAAAGCGTGAACCGATCAGCCGCCCGGAGGCGTTTCACGACGCCACCGGGCGGTCTGGTATGCGCCCGACCAGCTGTCGGCGGCCGCAGCCGTCGCCGACCCGCCGCCCGCGCCGCCGCCCGCCGACGTTGCCGAGGACCGCCCCGATGAGAGAAGCCACCAGCCCCGACGGTCGACCGCGCCGCCGACCCGCGCCGCGCACCGTCGCCCTCACGGCGGCCGCCGTCCTGCTGGCCCTGGTCGCCGCACCGGTCGGCGTCGGCCGGGCCCTGGGCGCGCACCAGCCGCTCACCGCCCTCGCGGTGGGCGCCGTCGCGGTGCTCTGGCTGATCGCGGTCGGCCTGGCCGCGTCCGGCGCCGAGCGCTCCCGCCGGTTGGCCGAGGCGGTGGAGGAGCAGCACCGGGAGACGATGACGGCGCTGGTCGTGGCCGGCAGCGCCCGGCAGGCCGAGGCGGCCGCCAAGGAGCGTGCCACCGCCGCGCAGACCGAACGGGACGCCGCCCGCGCCGAGCAGGCCCGGGCCGAGGCGGACGTCACCGCCGCGCACGCCGAGCTGGACCGGCTGCGCGCCGAACTGGACACCGAGCGGGCCGAGGCCGAGGCCGCCCGGGAGCGGGCCGCCACCGAGCGCGCCGAGCTGGACCGGATCGCCGAGGGCGTGCTGCCCGAGGTGGTGAAGAAGCTGCGCGGGGGCGCGGCCGTGGACAGTGCGCTGGCCGCCCACCGCAAGCACCCCCAGTACGCGCTGCTGCGCGCCGTCGGCGAGGAGATCGGCCGGGGCGAGCGGCTGCGGGCCGCCGCGCTCGCGGTCTGCGCGACCGCCGCCGGGCGGGTGCAGGCGCTGGCCACGAGCATGCACGCCGAGCTGCGCGAGATGCAGCACCGGCACGACGAGGAGGTCCTCGGCGACCTGCTGCGCCTGGACCACTCGACCGCCCAGGCGGGCCGGATGGCGGACAGCATCGCGGTGCTCACCGGGGCCCGTTCGGGCCGCCGCTGGGCCAAGCCGATCGCGGTGGAGTCGGTGTTGCGCGGCGCACTCGGCCGGATCGGCGCCTACCAGCGGGTGCGGCTGCACAACGCCAGCACCGCCGCGGTCGCCGGGTTCGCGGCCGAGGGCGTGATGCACGCGCTGGCCGAACTGCTGGACAACGCCACCAACTTCTCCGCCCCGCCGGCCGAGGTGCACGTCTACGTCGAGGAGGTGCCGGCCGGTCTGGCGGTCACCGTCGAGGACAGCGGGCTGGGCCTGAGCGACAGTTGGCTGCGCCGGGCCGAACGGGCCGTCTCCGCCGAGCCGCAGGACCTCACCACGCTCTCCGCCGGCACCCGGCTGGGCCTCGCGGTGGTCGGCATGCTGGCGCGCAAGCACGGGCTGCAGATCTCCTTCCGGCCGTCGGCGCGCGGCGGCACCGGGGTGGTGATGCTGATCCCGCAGCAGCTGGTCACCCACCAGGCCCCCGCGCCCGTCCAGGCCCCCGCGCCGGCCGCAGAGTCCACGCGCCCCGCGCTCACCCCCGCCCGCCCGGCGCCCGCCTCGTTGCCGCCCGTGCCCGCCGTGCCGAGCGCCGCCCCGGTCGCGGTACCGGCCGCCACGGCGGTCCCGGCGCCCGCCGTCCCCGCCCAGACCCCGTCCGCGCCCGCCCGGGTGACCGACAGCGGCCTGCCGCAGCGCCGCCGCGGGCAGACGCTGGCCACCACCGCCCCCGCGGGGGCCCCGGCCGCGAAGGCCGTACGGACCGACGCGGCGGGCGCCGCCGCCCGGTTCGGCGCGTTCCGCCGGGCCGCCCAGCCGACGGTGCCCGTACCGGCCGCTCTGCCCGTACCGGCCGCAGTGCCGACACCGGTCGCCACGCCCGTACCCGCGGCGACGCCGACCGCGGACACCGACACCACGCCCGACGCTTCCCCCGTCGTCACCGAGAAGGACTCCTGATGAGCAGCGCCACCGACCGCGACCTCGACTGGCTGTTGGAAAACCTGCTGGCGGCAACCCCCGGCACCCGGCACGCCCTGGTTCTCTCCGCCGACGGCCTCAAGCTCTGCCACACCGCCGGGCTGAGCGCCGACCAGGCCGACCAGCTGGCCGCGATCGCCTCCGGTCTGCAGAGCCTGGCGCACGGCGCCTCGATCGAGTTCGGCGACGGCAGCGGCGGTGTGCGGCAGTCGATGACCGAGTTCCACGGCGGCATCCTGTGCATCGTGGCGGCCGGTGAGGGCGCGCACCTCGCGGTGGTCACGGACGACGACGCGGACGTGGGCGTGGTCGGCCACAACATGCACGGCCTGATCGAGCAGATCGGGGTCCACCTCAACGCACCCGCCCGTAGCGAGGAAGCCGCCACACAAGAGAGCGCCGGGATATGAACGGCGGGCCGGTGCTGCCGGGCCGGGACGACGACCCGGACCGCCTCTACACCATCACCGGGGGCCGCAGCCGCGCCCCGGAGAACGCCTTCGACCTGGTCACCCTGATCGTCGCGGAGCGGGAGCCGGCGCCCGGGATGCAGTCGGAGCACGCCCGGATCCTGCGGATGTGCGACGCCCCGACCGCCGTCGTGGAGGTGGCGGCGGAGCTGTCGCTGCCCGTCTCGGTGGTGAAGATCCTGCTCGGCGACCTGCTGGAGTCCGGGGCGGTCACCGCCCGGCACCCCAGGTTCGCGCCGAACAAGGCCCGGCTGCCCGACCTCGACACGCTGAAGCAGGTGCTGCATGGCCTCCAACGGCTCTGACCTCCAGGACACCCGGCCCGCGGTGCGCACCCCGCTGCGGGCGACCGCCGACAACGCGCTGAAGATCGTCGTGGTCGGCGGCTTCGGGGTGGGCAAGACCACCCTGGTCGGCTCGGTCAGCGAGATCCGCCCGCTGAACACCGAGGAGGTGATGACCCGGGCGGGGGAGGGCATCGACCCGGCCGGCACCTGGGGCAAGCGCTCCACCACGGTCGCCTTCGACTTCGGCCGGATCACCCTGTCCGAGCGCCAGGTGCTCTACCTGTTCGGCGCGCCCGGGCAGGAGCGCTTCTGGTTCCTCTGGGACCGCCTGTTCAGCGGAGCCCTGGGCGCGGTCGTCCTGGTGGACACCCGGCGGCTGGAGGAGTCCTGGTACGCGATCGACCGGCTGGAGCACCACGGCACCCCGTTCATCGTCGCCCGCAACAACTTCGGCGAGCCCACCCACACCCTGGAGCAGGTCCGCGAGGCCCTGGACCTGCCGGCCGAGGTGCCGCTGGTGGACTGCGACGCCCGCGACCGCGAGTCCGGCAAGCGGGTGCTGATCGACCTGGTCCACCACCTGGCCGCCCTCGCCGGAGCATCCGACGCGATCTACGAGGAGAGCACCCCGTGATCCAGATCTTCGAGGAGAGCACCCCGTGACCCAGATCTTCGAGGAGAGCACCCCGTGACCCAGCCCGCCGCCACCCCGCCCCCGGGCTGCCCGGCGCACGCCGGCGCCACGCCGCTGTACGGGCCGCGCTTCCAGACCGACCCGGCCCAGCTCTACCGCGAGCTGCGCGCCGCGCACGGCCCGGTCGCCCCGGTCGAGCTGGCCGGTGGCGTGCCCGCCTGGCTGGTGATCGGCTACCGCGAGCTGCAGCAGGTCACCGGCCAGCCGCAGCTGTTCGGCCGTGACTCCAGCCGCTGGCGCCTCTGGGACTCCGTCCCCGCCGACTGGCCGCTCAAGCCGATGATGGCCCCGGTGCCGTCGATGCTGTACACCGAGGGCGAGGAGCACGTCCGAAGGTCCCGCGCGGTCACCGACGCGCTGGCCGGGATCGACCCGTACGAGCTGCGCAAGCACGGCGAGGACGTCGCGGACCGGCTGATCGACGGATTCGCCGGGCGCGGTGAGGCCGACCTGGTCGCCGAGTACGCCCACCTGATGCCGCTGCTGGTGCTCTGCCGGGTGTTCGGTCTGGACGAGGAGCAGGCGCCGGAGCTGGTCGACGCGGTGCTCACCATGCTGGACGGCGGACAGGGCGCGCCGGCCGCAGCCCAGCGGCTGCTGGAGCTGATGCTCGACGTGGTCCGGACGAAGGCCGAGTACCCGGGCGAGGACGTGGCCTCGCGGATGCTGGCCCACCCGGCGGGCCTGGAGCACGACGAGATCATGCGCGACCTGCGGGTGCTACTGATCTCCGGCCACCAGCCGAGCTCGTACTGGATCTCCAACGCGCTGCGGCTGATGCTCACCGACGAGCGCTTCGCCGCCTCGCTGGCCGGCGGTCGGCGCAGCATCAGCCAGGCGCTCAACGAGGCGCTCTGGGAGGACACGCCGGTCCAGATCTTCGCCGGTCGCTGGGCCACCCAGGACACGTCGCTCGGCGGCCAGCGGATCGCCGCCGGGGACATGGTCCTGCTGGGCTTCGCCGGGGCGAACGGGGACCCGCTGGTGCGGGAGGCCGACGGGCGTCCGGCGGAGGGGAACCGGGCGCACATGAGCTACTCGTACGGCGAGCACGGCTGCCCGTTCCCGGCCCAGGAGGCGGCCGAGGTGATCGCCACCACCGCGATCGAGGTGCTGCTGGACCGGCTGCCGGACCTGCGGCTGGCGGTGGCCGAGCACGCGCTGGTGTGGCGGCCTTCGGCCTGGGTGCGCGGACTGGTCGCGCTGCCGGTCTCGTTCACTCCGGGACACCCGGCCTAAGAACGTTTCCTAGCGCGCGTCTTGCGGATCTCCGTCGGGCCAGCCAAGATCCACAGGGCGTGCACAATCGTTCCAAGTCCCTCTGCGCTTAGGAGAGTTGACGCCGATGACCGCTGCCCCGGCCCCGATCGCCCTCGACCCGCTGGCCCGCGACAACGCCGCCGAGGGCGCCCTGCTGCGGGCCGCCGGCCCGGTGGTGCCGGTGGTGCTGCCCGGCGGTGTGGCCGCCTGGGCGGTGACCCGGCACGCGGCCGCGCGCGATCTGCTCACCGACGCCCGGCTGGTGAAGGACGCCGGGCACTGGGCGGCCTACCAGCGCGGCGAGGTGCCGAAGACCTGGCCGCTGATCGGCCTGGCGGTGCCGGGACCGAGCATGGTGACCACGGACGGCGCCGAGCACCGCCGGCTGCGGGCGCTGGTCGCGCAGGCCTTCACCCCGCGCCGGGTCGAGCTGATGCGCCCGCGGGTGGAGGAGATCACCCACGCGCTGCTGGACGGCCTGGCGGCCGGGGAGCCGGTGGTCGACCTCAAGACGGCCTTCGCCTTCCCGCTGCCGATGACGGTGATCTGCTCGCTGCTGGGCGTGCCGGAGTCGGACCACGGGGTGCTGCGCGACCTGTACGAGCGGTTCTTCGGCATCAAGCCCGATCCGGCCGGCATCCAGGCGACCGTCGCCGGGCTGAACGCCTTCGTCAACGACCTGGTGGCGCAGCGCCGTTCGGCCCCGGGCGAGGACCTGGCGAGCGTGCTGCTGGCGGCGGACACCGAGGGCGGGGCGCTCACCGACGCGGAGGCGGCGGCCACCCTGCGGGTGATCATCGCGGCCGGTCACGAGACCACGGTGAACCTGATCGGCAACGCGGTGCGGGCGCTGCTGACGCACCCGGACCAGCTGGAGCTGGTGCGCGCGGGGAAGGTCTCGTGGGGCGCGGTGGTCGAGGAGTCGCTCCGCTGGACGCCGCCGACCAGCAACTTCCTGTTCCGCTTCGCGGCGGAGGACATCGAGGTCGACGGGGCCGTGATCCCGGCGGGCGAGCCGGTGCTGGTCTCGTACAACGCGATCGGCCGGGATCCGCTGCAGCACGGGGTGACGGCGGAGCTGTTCGACATCACCCGGGACCCGACCCGGCACCTGTCCTTCGGCCATGGCCCGCACGTCTGTCCGGGCTCGCCGCTGGCCCGGCTGGAGGCGGGGGTCGCGCTGCCGGCGCTGTTCGAGCGCTTCCCCGCGCTGTCGCTGGCGGTGCCGGACACCGGGCTGCGACCGAGCCCGTCGCTGGTGGTGAACAGCCTGCTGGAGCTGCCCGTCCGACTGTTCTGACGGTTCGTCGGAGCTGCAGGCCCTGTCCGGGGTTCCGGGCGTGGCCGTCGGCTTCCCCCGGGACCTCTCCGGGGCTTCCCCCGCCCCCGGGCCCCCTCCGGGCCCCTCTGGGCTTCCTTCGGGCTTGCTCGGGGGTGATCGTCGGTTTCCGGTGGTCGTGGCCGGGGCACCGGTGTGAGCACCGGTCCGTGAAGGTCGACCACGGACCTTGGCGGCGGCCGACGGCTGCGTTAACGTCGTCGAATCGGTTCGGCCCGCCGCTCGCCCGCGACCTCTGCACGCCCATTTCCCGTACAGCGCGATGTCGTTCAGCCAACCTTCGGCAGCACGCCCTGGCGAGGAGGACCGCATTGACCCTCAACCCGACCGCACCGTCCGGGAGTTCCCGTCGCCGCCTGGCCGCCGTACCCGTCCTGCTCGCGGCACTGACCCTGACCGCGGCCTGCTCGAACAGCTCCGGCGGTTCGGGCGGAGGCGGCCCGGCGGCCCAGACGCTGACCGGTGACTGCGCCAAGTACCAGCCGTACGCGGGCCATTCGGGCACCACGGTGACGATGTTCGCCTCCATCCTCAGCCCGGAGTCGGACAACCTGGAGAAGTCCTGGTCCGAGTTCAGCAAGTGCACCGGGATCAAGATCAGCTACGAGGGGTCCAACGACTTCGAGTCCCAGCTGCCGGTCCGGGTGGCCGGCGGCAACGCCCCGGACTTCGCGATCATCCCGCAGCCCGGCCTGCTGGCGCAGATGGTCAAGAGCGGCAAGGTGGTCAAGCCACCCGCCCAGACCGTCGCCAACCAGGACAAGTGGAGCCCGGTCTGGAAGACCTACGGCTCGGTCGACGGCACCTTCTACGCGGCCCCGATGAGCGCCAACATGAAGTCGCTGGTCTGGTACTCGCCGAAGGCCTTCAAGGCGGCCGGTTACGAGGTCCCGAAGACCTGGGCGGACCTGATGGCGCTCAGCGACCGGATCGCCAAGGCGGGCGGCCCCAAGCCCTGGTGCGGCGGCATCGCCTCCGGCACGGCCACCGGCTGGCCGGCCACCGACTGGCTGGAGGAGGTGGTGCTGGGCAGCTACGGCGGCGAGCTGTACGACCAGTGGGTGGGCCACCAGGTGAAGTTCTCCGACGCGAAGATCACCACGGCGATGAAGACCGTCGCCGACTGGATGCAGAACCCGGCCTGGGTCAACGGCGGCTACGGTGACATCAAGTCGATCGCCACCACCACCTTCCAGGACGCGGGCGCGCCGATCCTCACCGGCAAGTGCGCGATGCTCCAGCAGGCCTCCTTCTACGAGGCGCAGTGGCCCAAGGGCACCAAGGTCGGCCCGGACGGCGACGTCTTCGCCTTCCACCTGCCCGCGGTGAACCCGTCGATCGCCAACCCGGTCGAGGGCGGCGGCGAGTTCCTGGCCGCCTTCTCCGACAAGCCCGAGGCGCAGGCGGTGCAGAACTACCTGTCCAGCTCGGACTGGGCGAGCAGCCGGGTGAAGACCGCGACCGGCTGGGTCTCGGCCAACCAGGGCGTGGACAGGAGCCTGTACACCGACCCGATCGACAAGCTCTCGGCGGAGGCGCTGACCGACCCGAGTGCGACCTTCCGCTTCGACGCCTCGGACATGATGCCCGCCGCCGTCGGCTCCGGGCAGGAGTGGAAGTCGCTGACCGCCTGGTTCGCCGAGGGGCAGTCGATCCAGAAGACCGCCGCCGACATCGACGCCGCCTGGCCGAAGTAGCCCGCCCGGGCACGTCGGGCACGGGTCGGCCCGCGCCCGACGAGCCCCGGGCGACGAGGACCACCTGTCGAGGGCGGTGCGGGGCCGCCCACCCGCACCGCCCGCCCCCTTCCCATCACCGGACCCGAAGGGACGTACAGCCATGTCCGTACCCGGCTCCCCGCCGTCCGCCGACTTCCTGCAGTCCGCCGACCTCCTGCCTCCCGTCGACTCCCTGGCCGCCGGCGCCTGGGGCGACGCGGCGGTCAAGTTCGGCAACAGCATCGGCGCGATCGCGGGTTTCCTCGGCATCCTGCTGCTGGTCTTCCTTGTGGCCGGCCGGGCCAGGGGTCGGCTGGCCCGACCGCTGGCCGTGCTGGTGTTCCTCGGGCCGGCCGTGTTGCTGCTGGCGGTCGGCCTGGTGGTGCCGCTGGTCCGAACCGTCTACCTGAGCCTGCAGAGCGCCGACGGCAGCAGGTTCGTCGGCGGCGAGAACTTCGGCTGGGCCTTCACCACCGACTCGATCCGGGAGGTGCTGCTCAACACCCTGCTGTGGCTGGTGGTCGCGCCCCTGGTGGCGACCGGGCTGGGCCTGGTGCTGGCGCTGCTGGTGGACCGGATGCGCGGTCAGGCGGTGTACAAGTCGCTGATCTTCATGCCGATGGCGATATCGCTGGTCGGCGCCTCGATCATCTTCAAGTTCGTCTACGAGGCGCGCGGAAAGGACCAGCCGCAGATCGGTCTGCTCAGCCAACTCGCCCACGCGGTGGGCTGGTCGGACCCGCCGAACTGGCTGCTCAGCCAGCCGCTGAACACCTTCCTGCTGATGGCGGTCATGGTCTGGGTGCAGACCGGCTTCGCGATGGTGGTGCTGTCGGCGGCGATCAAGGCGATCCCGGACGAGGTGACCGAGGCGGCCCGGCTGGACGGCGCGACCGGGCTGCGGCTGTTCTGGTCGGTCACCGTACCGATGATCCGCACCACGGTGATGGTCGTGCTGACCACCGTCATGATCATCACCCTGAAGGCCTTCGACATCGTCCGCACCATGACCGGCGGCAACTTCGGCACCCAGGTGCTGGCCAACGAGATGTACTCGCAGTCCTTCGTGCAGTTCAACGACGGGCGGGGCAGCGCCCTCGCGGTGCTGCTGTTCCTCGCGGTGCTGCCGCTGGTGGCCTACAACATCGTCCAGCTGCGGAGGGAGCGTGAGGTGCGGTGAGCACTCCTGAGGGGGAGGCGGTCGGCGCGGGCCCCGTCGACCGGAAGCCTGCCGACCGTCCGGCCGACCGTCGGGCCGCTGACCGTCGTCCCGTCGACCGTCGTCCGGTTCGGGGGAACGCCGTGCGGAAGGCCTTCAGCAGCCCGCTGGCCTCGGTGTTCGTGATCGCGATGACGGTGCTCTGGACGATCCCGACCCTCGGCCTGCTGGTGACCTCGCTGCGTCCCAAGCAGGACGTGACGGCCGACGGCTGGTGGAACGCCCTGCTCCACCCGGACTTCGGGCTCGGCAACTACCACGCGGTGCTGTTCGAGGGCGGCTCCGGCGTCTCCACCGGTTTGATGCCCTTCCTGGTGAACTCGCTGGCGATCAGCGTCCCGGCCACCCTCTTCCCGCTGGTGCTGGCGGCGATGGCGGCCTACGCGCTGGCCTGGGTGCGGTTCCGGGGGAGCGACGCGGTGTTCTTCACGGTGTTCGCGCTCCAGGTGGTGCCGCTCCAGATGGCGCTGATCCCGCTGCTGCGGCTGTTCTCCGGCGGCGCGCACCTGGGCCCGCTGACGTTGATCCCGGCGGTGGACCTGAAGGGCAGCTACGCGCCGGTCTGGCTGGCGCACACCATGTTCGCGATGCCGCTGGCGGTGTTCCTGCTGCACAACTTCATCGCCCAGCTGCCGCGCGACCTGATGGAGGCGGCGGTGGTGGACGGCGCCTCGCACTTCAAGATCTTCCGCTCGATCGTGCTGCCGCTGTGCGCCCCGGCGCTGGCCTCGTTCGCGATCTTCCAGTTCCTGTGGGTCTGGAACGACCTGCTGGTCGCGCTCACCTTCGCCGGCGGCACACCGGAGGTGGCGCCGATGACGGTCCGGCTGGCCCAGCTGTCCGGCTCCTTCGGCGGGCGCTGGGAGCTGCTCACGGCCGGGGCGTTCCTGTCGATCATCGTGCCGCTGATCGTCTTCTTCAGTCTCCAGCGGTACTTCGTCCGCGGGCTGCTGGCCGGGTCGGTCAAGGGATAGACCGCGGTCACAGTTTCCTGAACGTGTTCAGAAGAAACTTTTGAACTTGTTCAGAATGGTCTACAGTCGGCAGCGGCCGAGGCGCCCGGCGCGTCCGTCGGCCGCCGGCGGACCGCCCCGAGGGCGGCTTCCGCATGCCCGCCGACCACTGAAGGGGACTCATGTCAGGTCTGTCCGCGCCTGCCCCGACCGATCCGCCGCCCGCATCCGACCGTCGCCCGCCGGGCCCGCAGTGGTCGCCCGGACCGAACGGGCCGTCCCACCCGTACCGGTCGCCCGGACCGAACGGGCCGTACCGGTCGCCCGGCACGCCCGTGCCCTCGCGCGGTGAATGGCTGCGCCGCACGGACCCCGAGCACCGGGCGGCGGCCACGCCCCGAGTCCTCCTGTTCACGCTGCTCACCGGCCTGCTGACGGCCTGGCTGCTGTACGACGGCGTGGGAGTCAACCTGCTGATCTGCGGTGCCGTCACCGCCGTCGGGGTCGGCCTCGTCGCCCACGCGGCGGGCCGCCGGGTCCGGCCCTGGACCGTGATCTGGAGCCTGCTCGCGCTCGCCCTGCTCGCCGTCCCGGCCCTGTGGGACGCCGGCTGGCCCACCGTGCTGTCCGTCGGAGGCGCGCTCGGCCTGGCCTCGCTCGCCCTGCACGGCGGCCGCCGCTGGCCGGGCGTGCTGTTCGCCCTGTCCGCCGCCGTCTGGCAGCCGGTGCCGGGCGTGGGCTGGCTCTGGAGCGGCCTGGAAGGCCGGCCGCTGCCCGGGCGCGGCCGGATCGTCCCGGTGCTCAAGGCGCTCGCGGTCGCCGCCGTCCTGCTGACCGTCTTCGGCCTGCTGTTCGCCAGCGCCGACGCCGCCATGGCGGACCTGCTGAGCGGCCTAAAACCCAGCTTCGACCTCCGCCAACTGCCACTGCGCGCGATGCTGTTCGCGCTCGGCGCGCTCACCGCGCTGGGCTTCGCGCACATCGCGGCCGGCCCGCGCCGCTGGGACCGCGTGACGGCCCGGCCGGGACGGGAACGGCGACGGCTGGAGTGGGCACTGCCGCTGGTCGCGCTCAACCTGATGTTCGGCGCCTTCGCGGTGATCCAGGCGGTGGTGGTGCTCGGCGGCGCGGACGCCGTGCTCAGCCGCACCGGGATGAGCCGCTCCGAGTACGCCCGGCAGGGCTTCTGGCAGCTGAGCGTGATCACCGTGCTGACCCTGGTCGTGGTGGCCGTCGCCAAGCGCTGGGCGCCACGCACCACGCCGGCCGACCGCCGGGTGGCGCGGACCCTGCTCGGCCTGCTCTGCCTGCTCGCGCTGGTCGTGGTCGCCTCGGCGCTCGGCCGGATGTGGTTCTACGTGGACGCCTCCGGGCTCACCCGGCTGCGGCTGTGGGTGCTGGTGGTCGAGCTCTGGCTGGGCGTCGTCCTCCTGCTGCTGATCACCGCCGGGTTCACCCGCGGCGCCGGCTGGCTGCCGCGCGCCGTCGTCCTGAGCGGCGTGCTCACCGTCGCGGTGTACGGGCTGATCGGGCCGGACGCCATCGTCGCGGAGCAGAACGTCGCCCGGTACGAGCGCTCACAGCAGATCGACCTGCGCAACGTCCGCGAGCTCTCCGCGGACGCGGTGCCCGCCCTGGACCGGCTGCCGAACCCCCAACGGATCTGTGCGCTCGAACTGATCCGAGCCGACCTGGCGAACAACCCCGCGCCCTGGTACGCGACCAGCCGCTCCGCCGCCCGGGCCCGCGAGATCCTGGCCGCACGGCCGTTGGCCGAAGGCGGGCGCGCGACTACGAGCGTCTGCGAGCGGTCGGGACTGCACATCGACCCGTACTTCTGACCGTTGGGCATGCACCGGGCCCGCCGGGAGCGTACGGCTCCCGGCGGGCCCGGTGGCGGTTCTGGTGGTGCCTCAGTGCATCGCGACGCCGGCGGAGTCACCGCTCGGCAGGTCGCTGGCCTTCGCCTTGATCGCGAAGACCGCGATCAGCAGGGCGACCCCGGCGAGCGCCGCGCCGACGATGAAGCCGTGCGAAATCCCCTGGGTGAGCACCGAGTTGGCGGCGTCGGTGCCCTGGGGGAACTCATGGTGCTGCTGGAGGTAGCCCAGCTGCTCCGGGGTGGCCTTCTCCATGAAGATCGGCGTCTGGACCTTGGCCTCGGCGGTCGCGTAGTGCGCGAAGACCGTGGTCAGGATCGACAGGCCGAGCGAACCGCCGATCTGCTGCATCGAGTTGAGCAGGCCGGAGGCGGCGCCGGTCTCCTCGCCCGGCACGCCCGCGACCGAGAGCAGCATCACCGGGACGAAGATCAGGCCCATGCCGAAGCCGAAGACGACCGTGGGGCCGAGCACCCCGTCCACGTAGCCGCTGTCCTTGCTCATCTGGGTCAGCCAGGAGAGGCCGACGGTGACCAGCAGCGCGCCGCCCGCCATGAACGGCTTCGGGCCGTACTTGGCCTGCAGGTTGGACGCGATCTGCGCGGCGATGATGATCGAGACGCTGATCGGCAGGAACGAGACGCCGGCCTTGAGCGGGCTGTAGCCGAGCGGTCCCTGCACGAACAGGACGACGTAGAAAAAGATGCCGAACATGGCCGCGGCCAGGCAGAGCATCATCACCAGGCCGCCGGTGCGGTTGCGGTTGGCGAACAGGTGCAGCGGGGTGATCGGCTGATCGGTGCGGTTCTCGATCACGAAGAAGGCGGCCAGCAGGATCGCACCGGCCGCGAAGGAGCCGAGCGTGATGCTGTCCGACCAGCCGTCCGAGGCGGCCCGGATGAACCCGTAGACCAGGCCGACCAGGCCGAGCGTCGAGGTGAGCGCGCCGGGCACGTCGAAGCGGCCCGGGTGGCGCTCGGACTCGGCGATGTAGCGCGGCGCGGCGACCGCGATCAGGATCGCGATCGGCACGTTGACGAAGAACACCCAGCGCCAGTTCAGGTACTCGGTGAGCAGACCGCCGGCCAGCAGGCCGATCGCGGCGCCCGAGCCGGCCACCGCCGAGAACACGCCGAACGCCTTGTTGCGTTCCGGTCCCTCGTCGAAGTTGGTGGCGATCAGGGCGAAGGCGGTGGGTGAACAGATCGCGCCGCCGATGCCCTGGAGCGCGCGGGCCGCCAGCAGCAGGCCGCTGTCCTGCGCGAAGCCGCCCAGCAGCGAGGCCAGGCCGAACAGCAGGGTGCCGAAGATGAACACCCGGCGGCGGCCCAGGATGTCGCCCGCGCGACCGCCGAGCAGCAGCAGCCCGCCGAAGGTCAGCGTGTAGGCGTTGATGACCCAGGACAGGTCGGTGGTCGAGAAGTTCAGCGCGTCCTTGATGTGCGGCAGTGCGATGTTCACGATGGTCGCGTCGAGCACGACCATGAGCTGCGTGGCCGCGATGACGGTCAGGGTGATGCCCTTCCCCCGACCTCCCCGGCCCTTCGGTGGTGAGTTCTTGTTGAGTGTGTCGGAGATGGCCACGAATCTTCCCCCTGCTGGCTACGTGCTCGGCGCCTGGTACGCGGCGCGTGGTGCTGGTGCGCGGTGGTGGTACGCGGTGGTGGTACGTGCTTGGTGCCCGGTAACTCGGTGCTTGGTGTCCGGCCTACCTGCCGGGCCCGGGGTGCTGCTGTGCGCCGATGACGGGCGGGTGCAGGTGTGGGCTGGGAAGGAACGGTGCCGTTCACTAATCTGGACGATATCCTGGGCTTGATAGTGAACGCAAGCGTTCCTTAAGGACGGTGGCGATGGATCGGTTGGTGCGGCGCCTCACGGCGGACCGGGCATCCGGTCGGGCGGCCGCCCGACCGGCGGAGGATGCGGTGCCGTCGCCCCTGGCGGCTGTGGCTGCGGCAGCGGGTGCGGCGCCCGTTGGGCCCGCAGGCCGTGCGGCGCCGGTGGGGCCCAGGGCCTCCGGGGCGTCCGGGGAGTCGGTGGTGCCGGTGGAGTCGGTGGCGCTCGCGGGGCCGCCGGGCGGGGAGTCGGAGCCTCGCTGCCCGGTGCGGGTCGCCCGGGAGGCGCTGGCCCGGCCGGTGCGGCGCCGGGGGAAGGAGTTGGAGAACGCGATCTTCGCGGCCGCGCTCGACCAGCTCACCTCCGGCGGCTACGCGCGACTGACGATGGAGGGCGTCGCCGCTGCGGCGCGGACCGGGAAGGCCGCGCTCTACCGGCGTTGGGCGTCCAAGATGGAACTCGTCATCGATGCTCTGGACTCCACTCTCCCACGCCCTCACGGGGTGCCCGACCTCGGGTCCGCCCGGGCCGAATTGCTGCAGCTCATCGAGCTGTTCACGGAGGCGATCGGCTCCAGCGCGGGCGCCGCCCTGCACGTGCTGATGGGCGAGCTCTCCCAGCAACAGGCCGAGGTGTTCAAGGGCTTCATCGTGCAGCGGGTGATGGAGCCGACCAAGGACACCATCCTGGACATCCTCCGTCGCGGCGTCGAGCGCGGCGACGTCCGGCCCGGCGCGGTCAGCCCGCTGGTCGCCGATGTCATTCCGGCGATGCTGCTGTTTCGGGTGAAGGTCCACGACCGGGAGATGGCCCCCGACTTCGCGGTCCGGCTGGTGGACGACGTGCTGGTCCCGCTGATCCGGCAGTCGTAGAGCGGTCGCGCGGGGCGGGCTCGGGGCGGCCGTGCGGGCTCGGACGGGCTGGGCTCGGGGCGGCCGTGCAGGCCCGGCTCGGGGCGGTCGTCAGCGGGCTTAGGCTGGGGGTTGGCCCACTCGAACGGGCTGCTTTGCCGAACGGAGCCCCTGCGATGCCCATCGTCCCGCCGACGCACTCCGTCGAACGCTCGCTCCGCCGGGCCGGCGCCAAGGTCGTGGTGGGCCTGGACGAGGTGGGACGCGGTGCCTGGGCCGGGCCGGTCACCGTCGGCGCGGCCGTCACCGGACTGCGCAAGGCGCCCGAGGGGCTGACCGACTCCAAGCTGCTCACCGAACTGCGCCGCAGGGCACTCGCGCCGGTGCTCGCCGACTGGGTCACCGCGTACGCGCTCGGGCACGCCTCACCTCAGGAGTGCGACGAGCTCGGCATGACGGCAGCGCTGCGGCTGGCCGCCGTCCGCGCGCTGGAGGCGCTGCCGGTCGAGCCCGACGTGGTGATCCTGGACGGCAAGCACGACTACCTTGGCGGCCCCTGGCGGGTGCGCACGGTGATCAAGGGCGACCAGTCCTGCATCTGCGTCTCCGCCGCCTCGGTGCTGGCCAAGGTCCGCCGCGACGGAATGATGGCCGAACTGGGCGAGGCGTACCCGGATTACGGCTTCGCGGAGAATGCCGGCTATCCGTCCCCGGTGCACCGCGCCGCGCTGGAGGAGTACGGCCCCACCGAGCACCACCGGCTCTCCTGGGCCTACATGGACGCGTTGCCGAAGTGGCGTCACCTCAAGCGCGGCCGGGACGTCGTGGGCGTGGTTCAGGGATCCGCCGACGAACAGTTGACGCTCGGTTTCTGACGGTCAGTCTGGAATTGTCCCGGGTATGGGTGGCGGCGTCCGGTGCCCAATGGGTGGGGTGCTCGTGCGCGTCCGACCGGCATTTGATAGATATCCGGGTATGCCTGTCTTCCCCGAGGAGCCGGAGATTCACGAGAGCCTCCCGGGCCCCGGCGTTCCCTTCCCCCGCGAGTCGGACGCACAAGCCCTCCATGCGCCTGCCACCGGCGGCGCGCCCGCCACCGCACCCACCACCGTCACCGCCGCACCGGCCCCGGTGCCCGGCCCCCGTCCGGCGCCCCCGCGACCGGCTCAGCCGCGCACCGACCGTTCTGGCCCGCCGCGTCTGATCCCCAAGCCGGGACCGGCGCCGCGCCGCCCGGCCGCTGCCACGCCGCAGGTCGAGGTCCAGCGGATCGCCGCCACCCCGGCCCAGGCGCTGGAACGCGCCGACGACGCGGTCGACCAGCTGCTGGACTCCGGCCGCAACCCGGGCGACATCCTGGTGCTGACCGTCGGCGGGGCGCACCCCTGGCAGCAGCACGAACTCTCCTTCGGCGAGGAGCGCTACTGGGCGCAACTCGCCGAGGGCGGGGACGTGTTCTACGCGGACGCCGCGCTGACCCGTCCGGTCCGCCGCGAGGTGGTCGTCCTGGTGGTCAACGGCGGTTCGCCCACCCGGACCGCCGAGGCGTACACCAAGGCGCTCGCCCGCGCGACCGGCCTGCTGGTGGTCTGCGGGGAGGCCGGCCCGGCTGCCACCGGTGTTGCCGGTGCCGCACCGGGGCGCCGGGTCACGGCCTGACATTCGTTCCCGCTCCGGGCCCGACGCCTCACGGTGCCGGGCCCGGAGTCCGTCCGAGGTGACCCGCCCCGCCGCGCGTCGGCGCGGAACCGGGCGTGCCGGACGCACCGGACGTACCGGACGTGCCGGACGGGCGTCGTACGCCGCGTCTGTCGGTGCCCGTCGGCGTGTTCGGCGACCGCCCGTCAGACTGCGGTCCCAGGGTCCGCCGGGCTGGCGGTGCCCGTCGGCGCCGTTCAGCGGGTGCCGGTGCGGCGGCTCGGTTCGACGGCCGTGACCCGCGCCGGGGTCCACGGGGGCTCGGATGAGTGGGAGCGCGGCGGAGCGTCGACGCGCTTGGCCTGCTCGGCCGCCTGCTGCCGGGCGCGCTGACTGCGCGGGGCGTCGTCGAGCGCCGACCGGGGCGGCAACTCCGTCACGGTGTGCACCGGCCCGTCCGCCCATGAACCCGCATGCGGATTGCGTCCACTGCGCCCGTGGCCGAGGATCTGCCAGCCCGCCAGGGTGAGCCCGATGTACGAGCCGCAGCGCAGCCCGTGCAGCACGGACGCGTCCCGCAGCGCCCACATCCAGGCACCGTCCTGCTCCGTCCAGCCGGGCGCGCCCTCACGGCAGCGCAGCAGCACGGCCGTCCGGGTCGGCTCGGGCTGGCGCAGGTCGTGCGGAATGATCCGGCGCAGGTGGGCCAGCAGGTCGTTCCGGTGCTGCCAGCCGTCAGTGTCGTGCGGCCAGGGCGTGAACGAGGCCGAGGCGGCCAGGTGGTGGAGCGCGTCCAGGACCGCGACCACGACCGTGCCCGGCTGGGGCAGGTGGCGCTGGTGCAGTTCCAGGACGAACTCGCGCGGATCGCGCAGCAACGGGATCGCCGAGGCGGTCCAGGTCTCCAGGTCGAGCAGCCGTCTGGGCGACGAACTCCCGGAGAGGGGATGTTGACCTCGGCCGATACCGTTGATCACGATCCTCCTTCCTGGCCCGTGGGCAGGCGGGTGCCTGGGTACGCCGAAGGGCGGGTCCAGCGGACCGGATTTCGGGTACCCCCCAATTCTCGGGGCAACGAGGGCGGACCGGCAATGATGAAATGATGAACGCCACCCGAAAGCCCATGATCTGCCGGATATGTTCCACGGCCGCCCGAGTGTTGCCGAGGTGGCGCCCGGCCTTGATCCACACCTCGCAAAGGGCATGGTGAAGCGCGTTCGGCATGGTGGGCACTCCTTTCCCGGGCCGGTCCGCGATGTGATCGAAATCGCCCTGTCGGCTCCTTTCTGTTAGGCCATTCGGGTGAGGGTGGTTGTGGCCGGAGACGCTCTGCCCGCGGCGGTCGGCCGCGGCCCGCTCACCCCTGCACGGCCAGGACCAGCGGCAGCACCGCGCTCGCCCCGGCCCGGCGCAGCAGCCGGGCGGCCACGGTGACCGTCCACCCCGAGTCCACGAGGTCGTCCACCAGCAGCACCGGCCCGCCGGCCGCCGCCACCGCCTGCTCCAGCTCCGGAGGCAGCATGAGCGCCCCGGCCAGCGAGTGCAGCCGTTGGGCGCTGTTGCTACGGGCCCCGTGCGGCGGCAGCCCACCCGCGTACTCGATCCTCCCGAGCAGTGGCAGCCGCCCGATCTCGGCGATCCGCGCGCCGAGGCTGCCGACCAGCTGGGGGCGGGTGGAGCAGGCCATGGTCACCACGCCGACCGGCCGCTCCAGCCGGGTGCCCTCCGCCGTCGCCGGCCCGGCCCAGCCGCCCGGGCCGCGCGCCCAGTCGGCCAGCACCGCCACCAGCGCGTCCACCGCTTCGCCAGGCACCGGCACGTCCGGCGCCTGCTCGGCGAGCAGGGTGCGCAGCCGGTTGCCCCAGCCGATGTCGGACAGCCGGCCGAGCGCCCGTCCGGTCTCCGCCTGCTCGCCCGCCGGGATCCGGCCCTTGAGCGGCACCCCGAGCGCGTCCATCCCGGTGGGCCAGAGCCGGCGCGGCTCGAAGCTCACGCCCGGGCGGCCGAGCGCGGCCCGGGCCGCGGCCAGCGTCTCGGCCGAGACCTCCGGAGTGTGCAGCGGGCCCGCGCAGTTGTCGCACCGCCCGCACGGCGCGGCCTGCTCGTCGTCCAGCTGGCGGCGCAGGAACTCCATCCGGCAGCCGGTGGCCGCCGCATAGTCGCGCATCGCCCGCTGCTCCGCATCCCGGGAGGCGGCCACCTTGGCGTAGCGGGCGGTGTCGTACTCCCAGCTCTGCCCCGTGGCCGTCCAGCCGCCCTTGACCCGGCGGACGGCGCCGTCGACGTCCAGCACCTTGAGCATGGTCTCCAGCCGGGCGCGGCGCAGGTCCACCCGGGGCTCCAGGGCGGCGGTGGAGAGCGGGCGGCCGGCGTCGGCCAGAGCGTCGATGGTGCGGCGCACCTGCTCCTCCGGCGGGAAGGCCAGCGAGGCGAAGTAGCGCCAGATCGCCTCGTCCTCGCGCCCGGGCAGCAGCAGCACCTCGGCGCGGTCCACCCCGCGCCCGGCCCGGCCGACCTGCTGGTAGTAGGCGATCGGCGAGCTGGGCGAGCCAAGGTGGACGACGAAGCCGAGGTCGGGCTTGTCGAAGCCCATGCCGAGCGCGGAGGTGGCGACCAGCGCCTTGACCCGGTTGGCCAGCAGGTCGGCCTCGGCGGTGCGGCGCTCGGCGTCCTCGGTGCGGCCGGAGTAGGAGGCCACCGGGAAGCCGCGCTCGCGCAGGAAGGCCGTCACCTCCTCGGCCGCGGCCACCGTCAGGGTGTAGACGATGCCCGAGCCGGGGAGCCGGTCGAGGTGGTCGGCCAGCCAGGCCAGCCGGTGCGCCGGGTCGGGCAGGGCGAGCACGCCGAGGGTGAGGCTCTCCCGGTCGAGCGGGCCGCGCAGCACCAGGGCGTGCTCGTCGGTGGTGCCGGTGCCGAGCTGCTCGGCGACGTCCGCGGTGACCCGGGCGTTGGCAGTGGCGGTGGTGGCCAGCACCGGGACCCCGGGCGGGAGGTCCGCGAGCATGGTGCGCAGCCGCCGGTAGTCGGGGCGGAAGTCGTGGCCCCAGTCGGAGATGCAGTGGGCCTCGTCGACCACCAGCAGGCCGGTGGAGGCGGCGAGCTTCGGCAACACCTGGTCGCGGAAGTCCGGGTTGTTCAGCCGCTCGGGGCTGACCAGCAGGATGTCGACTTTCCCGGCGGCGACCTCGGACTGGATCTCGTCCCACTCCTCGGTGTTGGCCGAGTTGATGGTGCGGGCGTGGATACCGGCCCGGGCCGCTGACTCGACCTGGTTGCGCATCAGGGCGAGCAAGGGGGAGACGATCACCGTCGGCCCGGCGCCGCGGGCGCGGAGCAGGGCGGTGGCGATGAAGTAGACCGCGGACTTCCCCCAGCCGGTGCGCTGGACGACCAGTGCGCGGCGGTGGTCGACCACGAGGGCCTCGATGGCCGTCCACTGGTCCTCGCGCAGGGCGGCGGCGGGGCCGGCCAGCTCACGGAGGACGGCCTCGGCCCGCGCCCGGACCTGGTCGCGGTCGGCGGTGGCGGTGGTGTGGATGTCGGGCTGCTGCATGGCGTCGATGTAACCCCATGGCGCCGACAAGGGGCGAATGCGGGTGAGGCGCGGGAGCGGAAGGCGGAGTGGATTTCATCCATTGATCCGCTGAACGGCTGTCAAAATCCACTCGGAGGAGTGTGTGTCGTGTGCTCCGAATGGGCGATGAGAAATTCGGGGCCCGAGTTATCCACAGGAAAAAAAGACGTTCGGCGCCCATTGTCGGATTGCGTCCACTCTTGCGGCCATGAACGCGATGAACAACGAACACGTCATCCTGTCCCTCGGCCCGGCTTCCGAGCAGCGGCCGGTCGTCATGCGCGGTCCGGCCGACATGGCCGAGCTGTTGCCCTATCTCCTGGGGTTCTACCCCGACGACAGCATCGTCGCGGTCGGCCTCCAGGGCCCCGACCTGCACCAGGGCGGAGTCATCCGGGCGGACCTCCCGGCCTCGCCCGCGGACTGGCCCGCGGCGGCGGAAGAGACGGCCGCCCTGCTGGTCGCCCTCTCTGAGCGTCACGGCAGCCGCCCGCTCCAGGTGCTCCTCTACCTCTGCCAGGATCCGGTTCCGGCGCACGCCCCGCCGGTGGTGGAGGGCCTGCGGCCGCTGGCCGACCACCTTCGGGCGGCCTTCGGGCGCAGGGGAGCGGCGGTCAAGGAGTCGCTGTGCGTCTCGGACGGCCGTTGGTGGTCCTTCCTCTGCCGCCGTGAGGGGTGCTGCGATCCGGCGGGCAACCCGGTGCGGCGCGGGCCCGATCCGGGCCCGGCGGCCGCCGCCGCGACGGTGGCGGGCCTGGTGTCGCGCGGCAGCCGCAAGGCGATCATCGGCGGGCTCGTCCCGGTCGGCCCGCCGGAGGACGCCGCCCAGCGCGAGGCGCTCGCCCGGGCCGAGGCCGCCGTTGACTCGGTCTCCCGCGAGCAGGGCATCGAACTGCTGGAGCAGGCCTTCGCCGAGTTCGCGGCCGGTGCCCGGGAGCTCGACGAGGAGCGGACGGCCCGGCTGCTCCTCGCCCTGCGGGACCGCCTCACCCGGGACCGCGGCGTCGAGTACGTCCGGCCCGCCGAGCTCGCTCCCGCCGAGCGGCTCTGGCGCTTCCTCGCCCGGCGCGCCGTGCCGCCGTACGAGGGCTGTGCGGTGGCCCCGCTCACGCTGCTGGCCTGGGCCTCCTGGGTCGCCGGGGACACGGCGACCGCCCGGGTGGTGCTCGGCCACGTGCTGCGGCTCGCCCCGGGCTACCTGTTGGCCGAGCTGCTGTACGAATCGATGAACGACGGCATGACGCCCGGGGCGCTGATGGCCGCCGTCGAGGCCCAGCGACGGCGGCGCGAGGAGCGCGCGGGCAAGTCGGCCACCGAGCCCGATCCCGTTGTGGACGGAGCGCCTGGGCCGGGGCCCGCCCCGGGCGCGGGCGAGGCCCCCGAGCGTCCCGACGAGCGGCCCGGACCTGCCGGCGGCGGGCGCCGACGCCGACGGGGCGCCCACCGGAAGGGCACGGCCACGACGTCGGCCCGGACCGATCGCGGCCCCGCCGGGCCCAGTGGCTCCGGGAGCTCCGACAGCTCCGCCGAGCAGGGGTCGGACGGGGGCGGGCCCGGGCCGGTGGCCCTGCTCCCGGCGTCAGGGTGTGGCCCGGCGTCAGGGTGCGGTCCGGCGGTCGGGCGGCGCCCTGCCCGGGGCGTGCGGCTCGGCCGGGCGACGGCGTGCGCGTCGGCCGCCGTCCGGTCCGGTGGCGGGCTCCATCGGTGCCGGGGCACCCGGCATGCGGAGAGAGGGGCCCGCCGTGCGCATTGAGCCGCTCGCCGCCCCGCCGGGCCCGGGCTGCTACACCTCGCCGTGGGCCATCTTGATCAGCCGGTCCAGCACCTTGCCGCCGCTCACCCGCAGGCCGTCGTGCTCCCACTCGTTGGTGATCCAGGTCCGCAGGCCGCGCACCGCGCGGGCGGTTGCCAGCGAGTCGGCGGTGTCCACGTACATGTCGTCGTGGTATACCGCCGCCACGACCGGCACGGTGTTGGCGGCCAGCCGGGCCGGGTCGTACAGGTCGGGCCAGCCGGTGCGGGCGGCGAGCAGGTCCGCGGTCTCCTTCAGCGGGCGCAGCGCCGGGTCGGTGTCGAACATCCAGGGGTAGATCATCTCCCCGGTGAACAGCACCGGGGCGCCGGACTCCAGCGAGGCTCGGGCGTCGAACTGCGGGAACTCCTTGCGGACCCGCTCTGCCGACCAGCCGGTGCCGCCTTCGTCCACCGAGCGCTGGCCGTAGATCGACTCGTGCAGCAGGGCGTAGAGCGGGCCCTCGGCGAAGGAGAGCCGGGCCTGCACGCCGGCCAGGAAGGTGTCGGAGAGCTCGGCCCCGGCCGGGCCCTCCACCCAGGACTCCTCCAGCAGGTAGTGCAGGGCGCCGGAGCCGCTGCCGCCGCCGAGCATGAGTCCGAGCGACTGGAAGGCCTCGACGGTCAGCAGCCCGCCGCCGGGCAGGGTGGTGGGGGAGTCGGCGAGGTGGGCGGCGATCCGCCGCACGGCCTCGACGTCCTGCGGGAAGCGGGCGTAGTGGTCCTCGTTCTTGCTGACGACGCGGGGGTAGGCGGCGCGGTAGACGTCGTCGGCCGAGCTGCCGAGGCCGGAGAGGCCGCCGGTGATGAAGGCCTCGGTCAGGCCCTCCGGAGCGAAGGAGAGGTAGGTGAGGGTGCAGAAGCCGCCGAAGCTCTGGCCGAGTACGCTCCAGCGCTTGCCGGCGCCGAGCAGCCGGTGGCGGATCAGCTCGGCGTCCCGCACGATCGAGTCCGCGCGGAAGTGCGCCAGGTAGTCCGCCTGCTCCTGCGGGCCGCCGCGGCGGGCGAGGGTCTGCCGGGTCGCGGGCGTGGACCGCCCGGTGCCGCGCTGGTCGAGCAGCAGCACCCGGTAGTCGTCCAGGGCGCGGTCCAGCCAGGCGTCCCGGCCGAGCGGGCGGGCGGCTTTGCCGCCGGGCCCGCCCTGGAGGAAGACCAGCCAGGGCAGGTCGTCCTTCTCACGGCCGCAGGCCACCACCTCACGGGCGTACACCCCGATCTGCTCACCGTCGGGGGCGGAGTGGTCGAGGGGGATCTGGAAGACGTGGTCGGTCGTGACAATCCCGGGCAGCCGGCTGACGGTGGACATGCAACTCCTCGGTCTCTGCTGGTCACAGCGATTGCGTCGCGGTTCACGGGGTCACCGGGTACGGGCGCCGCGACCTCCGCACCGTATCCTGGCGGCGGTCGAGCACCGGTTCGACCGCCCCCCGGGCGGGCAGCCCGCGGCGGCCACGCCCACCGCTCCGAACGGCGCCGGAGCCGGCCTCAGCTCATGGACGGTGACGGGCCCGCGGCGAGGCCCTGAGCAACGGCCCGGCGGAGGCCGGGGGAGGCGACGCGACGGCCCGGCGGGCCGGGTGCGACCGGCGACCGCCACGGCGGGGCGTGACCTGACGGCGGTGTGCGACGTTCACCCCGGGGGCCCTGCGCCCGTACGGTGTCCGACCGACGCCCGGTTCCGGGCAGCCGCCCGCCCGGCGGTGTGGACCGGCCGAGCGAGACCGCCGGCCCGACGGGCGCGGGCCACGGGGGTGGGGCGCCACGATCGGGGCGTCCCCGGCAGGGCGTCCCCGGCAGGCCCGGGCACCGGACCTGGCGGCGTGGCCGGGCACGATGGCGTGCCCGACGCGGAGGCGCGGCGCGCCGGTACCTGCTCGGTACCGGACGTCGCATGGCACGGCCCACCGTCGGGTACGGCCAGACACGGAACACCGCCGGCGGGAGAAATCCCGTCGGCTCGGCACCATCAGCACGCGACCGAGCATGCTCGCGGCCCACCGGCCCTGACCGGCCACCGGACCGCCGAGGGGAGGAGAGTCCGGTGACCGCCATGAGGCCACTACAGGCCATGCCGGCCGAGAGCGTGGTCGGCGCGCCCAGACCGGCCGGCCGGCCCGAGCAGATGCCGGCGCCCGGGCCGACGGGCGCACCCGTCGCTCAGGGCCGGCCCGCGGCCTCGCCGCGCCCCCAGCCCCCGGCCGTCCACCATGCGGTGCTCTGCGTCAACGCCCCCGCGATGGCCGCCTCCGGCCCCGACGGCCAGTTGCGTGGCCACGGACTGCACGGCTTCTACCGCAATGGCGTCCGGGTGGTCGCCCGGATGGAGCTGCGGCTCGGCGGCATGGAGCCGCTGCCGCTCCAGGGCACCCAGACCAGCGCGGCCCAGGCCCGCTTCCTCGGCGCCGTCCGCCTGCCCGGCGACCTCGACCCGGACCCGGCGCTCACCGTCGAACGGCTGCGCCACGCGGACGGCGTGGAGACTGTGACCGTGCGCAACACCGGGGCCCGGCCCGCCCGGCTGCCGCTGGAGATCGCCCTCGGCACCGACCTCGGCCCGGTCGCCGAGATCGCCGCCGGGCACCGCCCACCCGACCTGCCGGGACAGGTGCAGTCCGCCGGGCTGCGCTGGGCCGGCCCGGTGCACAGCGCCGTGGTCAGCGCCAAGCCCTCCCCGCACGCCGTCCTGGCCGGGGCCGGAGTGCTCCGCTGGGACCTGGAGGTCCAGCCCGGCGCCCGCTGGTCGGTCGAGCTGCGCGCCGAACTGGAGAGCGCCCCCGGCGGCCCGCGCCCGCCGAGTGGGCGCGGTACCGGTGTCCCGCTGCCCTGGGCCGAACCGGAGGTGCGCAGCGACGACTCCCGGGCCGCCCTGCTGGTCGCCCGTTCGCTGGACGCCCTCGGCGGGCTGCTGTTCGCCGACCCGGACCGCCCGACCGACCTCTACCCGGCCTCCGGCGCACCCTGGCGCTTCGGTCTCGCCCCGGCCGACGCGCTCTGGGCCGCCCGACTGACCCTCCCGCTCGGCACCCGGCTCGCCGCCGGCACCCTGCGCGCGCTGGCCCGCCGTCAGCAGCTCGCCCCTGCCCCCGGGCGGGTCGAGGGCCTGCTGCCCGGCGCCCTGCGACACGGCGGCCCGGAGCTGCCGCCCACTTGCACCGCTACCGAGGCCACCCTGCTGTTCGTCACCGTGCTGGCCGAGGCCTGGCGCTGGGGGCTGCCCCGAGGGGAGGTTGCCGAACTGCTCCCGGCCGCCGAGCGGGCCCTGGCCACCCTGCGCGAGGGTCTGGTCGACGGCTTCGTCACCGACCTGAGCCGCCCGGTGGAGGACCGCGCCGCCCACCCGGTGGCCGCGCGCGCGGAGGTCCAGGCGCAGGCCCATCGCGCCGCCCTGCACGGCGCCGAGCTCCTGGAGGCCTTCGGCCGCCCGGGCGCCGAGGACTGGCGGAGCTGGGCCGCCGGGCTGCGCGGCCGCTTCCGCGAGCGGTTCTGGATCGACGACCTCTCCGGCGGCCGCCCCGCCGCCGGACTGGCCCCGGGCGGTCAGCCGCTGCCGGCCGTCGCGTCCTCCCTGGTGCACCTGCTCGACACCGGGCTCGCCGATGGCGGCGGGCGGCACGAGAGCCTGCTGGACCGCGAGCAGACCAGGCTGCTCGCCCAGCGCCTGGTCGCGCCGGAGCTGGACAGCGGCTGGGGCCTGCGCACCCTCAGCGCCAAGTCCCCCCGCTTCAACCCGCTGGGCCACCGCGGCGGCGCGGTGCGGATCCATGAGACGGCGCTGGCGATCGCCGGACTCGCCGAGGCCGGCCACGAGAACGAGGCCGGCACTCTGCTGGAGGGCTTGCTCGCCGCGTCCGCCCACCTCGAGGGCCGGCTGCCGGAGATGTACGCGGGGGAGCAGCGCACCCCCGGCTGCCCGCCGGTGCCGCACCCCGCCGCCTGCCGTCCGGCGGCGGTTTCCGCGGCCGGAGCCGTCCACGCGGTGTTCGCGCTCGCCGGGGTCCGACCCGACGTCCCGGGCGGCCGGGTGCTGGTTCGCCCGGCCAGCACCACCCCGCTCGGCGAACTGGAGCTGACCGGTCTGCGGGTGGCGGGTGAGCCCTTCTCGGTCCGGGTCAGCCGGATCGGCGTGGCGATGGTGGAGGAGGCCTCAGTGGACCTTCAGCTGGTGGCCCGCTGACACCGGGCCCGACCGCGCCCGCCTGTCGGCCCCGGGCCTGCTTGCCGGCGCCGCGCGCCCGCCGGCCGGCGCCGCGCCCGCCCGTGCGCGAACCGTGTCCGGGCGGGCGCGGTCACCGGCGCTGCGCACCCCGTGCACGGACCTGTGCTTATCGTCAGAGAGACGACTATGATCGTCGCCATGTCGCGTTACGATCCGTCGGCCTTCCCCCCATTCGCTGTCACGGTTGACCTGGTGGTGCTGACGGTGCGCGACCACTCGCTCTGCGCCCTGCTGGTCAGACGGGGTGAGCCGCCCTACCAGGGGTACTGGGCGCTGCCCGGCGGCTTCGTCCGCCCGGACGAGGGCCTGGCCGAAGCCGCCTCCCGCGAGCTGGCCGAGGAGACCGGCCTGCGCGCCCACTCCGCCCCCGGTCACGACGCGGTCGGCCCCGGTGCGGCCGGCGCCCACCTGGAGCAGCTCGCCACCTACGGCCACCCGCAGCGCGACCCCCGGATGCGCGTGGTCAGCGTCGCCTACCTGGTGCTCGCCCCCGACCTCCCGACCCCCCGGGCCGGCGGTGACGCCAGCAGCGCCCGCTGGGCCCCGGTAGGCGAACTCCTCGGCGAGAGCCCGGTCGACGGCGTCCCGCTCGCCTTCGACCACGGCCTGATCCTGGCCGACGGCGTGGAGCGCGCCCGCTCCAAGATCGAGTACTCCTCGCTCGCGACCGCTTTCTGCCCGACCGAGTTCACCGTCGGTGAGCTGCGCCGCGTCTACGAGGCCGTCTGGGGCGTGGTCCTCGACCCGCGCAACTTCCACCGCAAGGTCACCGGCACCCCCGGCTTCCTGCTCCCCTCGGGCGGCACGACGACCCGTCAGGGCGGCCGCCCGGCCCAGCTCTTCACGGCGGGCGGCGCGACCGTCCTCAACCCGCCCATGCTCCGCCCGGAGTCCTGAGCACCCTGGGGCCCCGGAGCCGTCTTCGCGGGGCCGCCGAACGGCCCCGGTCCGGAGGCCGATGCGGTGCCGCCGGCGCACAGTGTCGGTGGACGCTTCGGTCGCCGGACCGCAGCCCTTTGGATCTAGGGAGCCTCGTGATGGCCGTCGACGATATCTGTGCCAGACAGCGAGCCGGCATCGAGAGTTTGGTGGCGGAACGCAAGAGTCTCATCGCGACCACCACCAGAACCGAGCGGCAGCTGGCCGCCCTGAAGGCCGCGCATGCCGATCCGGCGACGATCGCCTCCGTGCAGGAGACGCTGAGCGCCGAGCAGGAGCAGTTGGCCGAGATCGCCGTCGCGGGCAAGGCCGCCGTCGAGGAGTTCCAGGGGGAGTGCGTCGGCCAGCCGCTCCCGAGGGGAGCCTCGGCCTTCCTGTGACGGCCACGGCACCGGCCACTGGTCGGGCGCCGACGGCCCCCGGAGCACGCGCGCCCGTGAATCGCAGGATCGGATTGTCCCCTGATCGGGTGAGGCGGGCGGCCGGTGGGCCCGTGGCGGTTCGGTAATGCCCGGAATCGGCGGTGCTGACCCCTAATGTGCTGGCGTCGAGCAGGTCGGCCGAGGGCATGGGAGCAGCCAGCGATGATCCAGATCACCGGACTGACCAGGGTGTATCGCAAGGGCGCCCCGCCCGCCGTACTCGATCTGACCTTCGACGCCCGGCCCGGCATGGTGACCGTTCTGCTCGGTGACGAGGGAGCGGGCAAGTCCACGGCCCTGCGGCTGATGCTCGAACTGGAACGCGGCCAGGGCATCACGCTCTTCAACGGCCGTCCCTACCGGCGGATCCGCCGCCCCGAGCGCGAGGTCGGCGTTCTGCTGCCCGGGCCGGGGGAGGGGGCCGCGGCGGTGGCCGGGCACCCGGGGCGCAAGGCGTCTGGCCACCTGCGGATGCTGGCCGCGGCCGTCGGCGTCCCCGCGCGGCGCGCCGACGAGCTGCTGGAGCAGACCCGGCTGGCCGCCGTCGCCGGGCGGCGGCTGCGTATCTTCTCGCCCGGCATGCACCGCCGGCTCGCTCTGGCCGCCGCGCTGCTGGGCGACCCCGGCACGCTGCTGCTGGACGCGCCGACCGAGGGCCTGTCGCCGCGCAACGCCGAGTGGTTCCACTCCTTCCTGCGCTCCTTCGCGGTCGCGGGCGGAACGGTCCTGGTGACCACCCGCACCCCGCAGGAGGCCGCGCGGCTGGCGGACCGGGTGGTCACCCTGGACCGCGGCCGTCTGGTGGCCGACCAGCCGGTCTCGGAGTTCTGCCGGACCAGGCTCAGCCCCGAAGTCGCCGTCCGGGGGCCGCAGATGGCGCGGCTGGCCGACCTGCTGGTCAGCCATGGCGCCGAGGTGCGCCGGGACGGCGGCGCGGGCCTCGCGGTGGCGGGCATCGAGCGCACCGAGATCGGTGAACTCGCCTACCGCCACGGGATCCTGCTGCACGAGTTGGCCGACCGGGTGGTCGAGCAGCTGGCGCCCCGGGCCGCCCTGCCGGTCCCCTCCGGGCGCTCCGGCCAGCTCCGCCTCCAGCAGACGGCCGAACCGGCCCCCGAAGCGGAGCCGAGCCCCGAGCCCAGTGCGGACCGGTACCCGGAGCCGCACCCCGAGCCGCACCCGGACCCGCACCCCGAGCCGCACTCGGACCCCGAGCTGACCCACCAGCCCGTGGTCGCCGAGCCCGCTACTCAGGGCCGTTCCCGGGACGACGCCTCCCTGCCCGCCCGCGCGCTGCCCGTCGCCGCTGTGACGGCCGCCCTCCCGACCCTCGGCGCCGCCGTCCAGTCCGACCCCGCCCCCACCGTCGCCCTGGACCGGCTCGTCCGCGACCAGCCCGCCCCGGCGCCGGACCCCGCCCGGGCGAGCACCACCGCCCCGGCAAACGCCATCGCCCCGAGCGCCGGCGCCCCGACCGGCGCCACCGCTCCGTCAGACGACTCAGCCCGCACCGAAGCCCAGCCCCCGCGCCGGCGTCAGAGCGCCGCCGACCTGCTCACCGACGACACCGTCCGCCTCGGCCGCCTCACCACCATCAAGGCCCCCACCACCCCCGACGACCACCGGAGCGAGTGAACCGTGCGTGTCCTGGCCTACGAGCTGCGCCGCCTGCGCGGCCTGCGTTCCACCTGGCTGCTGCTCGCCGCCGTACTGCTCTGCGACGCCGTCCTGGCCGCCGTCCTGGCGAGCCAGGCCCCGCCCGGCCAGCTGGCCGGGCGGGCCGGGGTGCGGCTGCTGACCGCCGCCGTCCCGCTGATCCCGCTGCCCTTCGCGGCGCTCGGAGCCGGCGTGCTGGGCGCGCTCTCGTACGGCCACGAGGTCCGCCACCCGGGGCTGGCGGCCTCGCAGGTGGCGTACTCGCGCCGGGTGCGGCTGCTCCTGGCCAAGCTGCTGGTGGTCGCCCCGGTGGCGGCGCTGCTGGCGCTGGCCACCCTGCTGCTCGACACGGTGGCCGTGCACCTCGCGCTGCCGGCCGGGGTGACGGTGGCGGCCTGGTCGGACCCGGCCGCGCTCTCCGGGCATGCGTCCGGGGCGCTGGCCGCCGCCGGGCTGAACGCCCTCGGCGACCTGCCGGGCGTGTTCGCCCCGCTGGCGCTGGTGGCCGGGCACGGGGTGCCGGCCGCGCTGCTGGCCTTCGTCCTGCTGACCGTGGTGGCGGGCTGGACCGGCGTGCTGACCGCCTCGCTGACCCGCAGCGCCGCCGCCGGGGTGCTGCTGCTGTGTGCGCTGCCGCCGCTGCTGGAGTCCGGCGTGGCCCTGCTGCTGCGCTGGACCGGTCGCCCGTGGCCGGGCCGGGCGGCCGAGCTGCTGCCGTTCCAGTCCGGCATCGAGTGGGCCTACGGCTTGGTGTACGGGGCAGCGCGCGGGGCGGCGGCCGGCAGCCCGGCGTTGACGGACCCGGCCTTTCTCGCGGCGGTCGCGGCCCCGGTGGCGACCCTGCTGCTCGCGGCCCTGCTCGTCCAGGCCCGCCGCCGCGCGCTGTAGCGCCCGCAGCGGGACCGCAGGCGGCGCAGGCAGCGTCGGCAACCGGCAGGCCGCCCCGAACCACCAAGATCGACCAGCAGTGACCGCAATGTGCGGTTCTTCCTGATAAGAAGTCAATTATCCAGTCACGGTCGATCACCCTTTCGTGTGCTTTTCACGAGAATTCTCAAGCTGCGCCTGCCGATCGCCGACAAAGGAGGCGTGAGTACCCTTGCGCACCCCACCATGACCCCCGCCCGTTCCGCCGAAGGGCCCATCCCCGGCTCCGGCGACCTGGACCGCTTCTCGTACGCCGACCGGCCGACGCCGCCGGCGCCCCGCTGGGAGGGCGCCGAGTCCGACATCGCCCGGGTCGGCCGCAAGACCACCAGCAGCCGCGGTCGCGGTTTGCACGGCCAGCTGGTCCAGCAGCTAGGCCAGATGATCGTCTCCGGCGACCTCGGCGCCGACCGTCCGCTCGTGCCCGAGGAGATCGGCCAGCGGTTCGAGGTGTCCCGGACCGTCGTCCGCGAGTCGCTGCGCGTGCTGGAGGCCAAGGGCCTGGTCAGCGCCCGTCCGAACGTCGGCACCCGGGTCCGCCCGGTCAGCGACTGGAACCTGCTGGACCCGGACATCATCGAGTGGCGAGCCTTCGGCCCGCAGCGGGACGAGCAGCGCCGGGAGCTGTTCGAGCTCCGCTGGGCGATCGAGCCGCTGGCCGCCCGGCTCGCGGCCGGCCACGGCCGGGAGGACGTCCAGCAGCGACTGGTCGAGCTGGTGGAGATCATGGGCCATGCCGCCGCCCAGGCCGACCTGTCCACCTACACCCGGGCCGACGCCGAGTTGCACGGCCTGGTCCTGCAGATGGCCGGCAACCGGATGCTGGAGCACCTGTCCGGGATCGTCTCCTGCGCCCTGCAGGTCTCGGGCGGTCCGGCGATCTCCTGCGAGCGGCCCTCCGAGTCCTCGGTCGGCCTGCACGCCCGGCTGGTCGACGCGCTGGGCACCGGCGACGGCACCGCGGGCGAGGCCGCGATGCGGGCGCTGCTCACCGTCCACCCCGAGATGGAGCCCTCCGTCCCCGCGCCCCGGGAGCACTGAGCGGGCTGTTCTCGACGAGCGGGCACGCCGGATGCGGCCCGCTCCTGCAGGGCCCTCCGGCCGCACCGCGCGGCGCAGCCGGAGGGCTTCTGCGCAGCGGTGGTGGCCCGAGAACCCGCGACGGTCACCCGGCCCCGGCCCCGCCGTCCAGGTCCGCGGGGCGACAGCCCGGCACCGCGCCGTCGCAGCCCCGACGCTATGTCCCGTCCATGACAATCAACTGCGGAGCGAGTGCGCGATGATGGATCCAGGCCCCGGGGCCGTGGGCGCCGAGCGGTGTGACCCGCGACACGAAGGCCATGCGTAACACTTGACGAGTAGCAGCGATGTGTCCTGAGCGGGAGCAGCTCCGGAATACTCCAACATGTCAGAATGCTGTGTTGGTCCGCGGCGCTGCTGCCGTCCTGCAAACCCAGTCCTCAAGCCCGAGTCGGTCGGAATCGACACCGCGCGTCCGGCGCGCGATCTCCTTCCCCGCCCGCTCGGGCGGCCGGTACGGGTTCGAGTCCACTCATCGTCCGAGAGGTTGTTCGTGTCGGCCAGCACATCCCGTTCGCTTCCCCCCGAGATCGCCGAGTCCGTGGCTCTGCTGGCGCTCATCGAGCGGGGCAAGGCCCAGGGGCAGATCGCCGGTGACGACGTGCGCCAGGCGTTCGAGGCGGACCAGATCCCGGTCACCAAGTGGAAGAACGTCATGCGCAGCCTCAACCAGGTGCTGATTGAGGAGGGGGTGGACCTCATGGTCAGCGCGGCCGAGCCGGCCGGCGCCAAGCGCAAGAGCGTTGCTGCCAAGAGCCCCACCAAGCGCACCGCCACCAAGGCTGTCACCACCCGGACCCCGGCCGCCCCCTCGGCCCCGACCAAGCCGCCCGTGCGGATCGCCCCCGGCGCGCCCGTCGCGGCTCCGGCCGTCGCCGCCGCCGCCGCGGCCCCCGCCCCCACGGTCTCCGCCGAGATCACCGTCGATGAGGCGACCGGTTCGGTCACCGAGGTGAAGGCGGCTCCGGCCAAGAAGGCCGTCCCGGCCAAGAAGACCGTGGCCAAGAAGACCGCCGCGCCGGCCAAGAAGGCCGCCGCCAAGAAGACCACCACCGCCAAGGCCGGCAAGGGCGGCGACGAGGAGCTGCTCGGCGACGAGGAGCTGCTCGAGGAGGTCGCGCTGCCGGGCGACAAGGCCGAGGCCGAGGGCCCGGAGGAGGAGTCGGAGGGCTTCGTCCTCTCCGACGACGACGAGGACGACGCGCCGGCCCAGCAGGTCGCCGTCGCCGGTGCCACCGCCGACCCGGTCAAGGACTACCTGAAGCAGATCGGCAAGGTCCCGCTGCTCAACGCCGAGCAGGAGGTCGAGCTCGCCAAGCGCATCGAGGCCGGCCTGTTCGCCGAGGACAAGCTCTCGGCCGCCGACAAGCTCGCCCCGAAGCTCAAGCGCGAGCTGGAGATCATCGCCGAGGACGGCCGCCGGGCCAAGAACCACCTGCTGGAGGCCAACCTCCGCCTGGTGGTGTCGCTGGCCAAGCGCTACACCGGTCGCGGCATGCTCTTCCTGGACCTGATCCAGGAGGGCAACCTCGGTCTGATCCGTGCGGTCGAGAAGTTCGACTACACCAAGGGCTACAAGTTCTCGACGTATGCCACCTGGTGGATCCGTCAGGCGATCACCCGCGCCATGGCCGACCAGGCCCGCACCATTCGCATCCCGGTGCACATGGTCGAGGTCATCAACAAGCTGGCCCGCGTCCAGCGCCAGATGCTCCAGGACCTGGGCCGCGAGCCCACCCCGGAGGAGCTGGCCAAGGAGCTCGACATGACCCCCGAGAAGGTCATCGAGGTCCAGAAGTACGGCCGCGAGCCGATCTCGCTGCACACCCCGCTGGGCGAGGACGGCGACAGCGAGTTCGGTGACCTGATCGAGGACTCCGAGGCGGTCGTCCCGGCCGACGCGGTCTCCTTCACCCTGCTCCAGGAGCAGCTGCACTCGGTGCTGGACACCCTCTCCGAGCGCGAGGCCGGCGTGGTCTCGATGCGCTTCGGCCTGACGGACGGCCAGCCGAAGACGCTCGACGAGATCGGCAAGGTGTACGGGGTCACCCGTGAGCGCATCCGCCAGATCGAGTCGAAGACCATGTCGAAGCTGCGCCACCCGTCGCGTTCCCAGGTGCTGCGCGACTACCTGGACTGATCGGCCGTACGACGGCGCTCGCCCACGGCAAGTGCGGCGAGCGCCGCGAGCACAGCGCGCAACGAAGGCCCGGAGCCGTACGGTTCCGGGCCTTCGGGCTGTTCGGCGCCGGGTTCGTCAGCGTCCGAGTGGTGCTTGTCGCTCGTCCGGGTGGCGCCGTCGCCGGAAGCGGTCGCACAGCGTAGTTGATCACCTACGCTGTGTCGGTTGCCTGCTGCCGAGCCTTCTGGAGTCACGGTGCCGACCGACCCGGACCGCACTGATCTGCCGACCTCCGCCCCGCCCCGGGCCGACTTGGCCACCGTCCGTACGGGCCGTCGCCGCCGACGGGCCGCCGCGCTGGCGCTGCTCGCCGCCGTGCCCGTCCCGCTGGTCGCCCTCGGCTCGGCCGGCCCGGCCGAGGCGCAGCGCCGGGTGGTCGGCGGCAGCACCGTGAGCACCGCGGACCACCCGTGGATCGTGGCGCTGTCCAGCCGCCAGCAGTTCGGCAGCGGGCGCTCCGGCCAGTTCTGCGGGGGAGCGCTGGTCACCCCGACCAAGGTGGTGACGGCGGCGCACTGCTTCTACGACGAGGCCAAGGGGCGGGTGGACCGGCCGGGGCTCAAGGTGATCGTCGGCCGGGACGACATGCGCGGCTCGGCCGGCCACGAGGTGGCCGTCCGGTCGGTCTGGCTCCACCCCGACTACAACTTCGCGGCGAACATGAACGACGTCGCGGTGATCACCCTCGCCGCCCCCCAGGGCGCCCGGCCGGTGGTCGAGCTGGTCGGCCAGGGCGAGAGCGCGCCGTACGCGGCCGGGACCAGGGCGCAGGTGTACGGCTGGGGTGACACCAGCGGGCGGGGCGACTACTCGCCGGTGCTGCGCGGGGTGGACGTTTCGATGGTCTCGGACCAGACCTGTGCGCACGCCTACCCGGGCGGGCAGGACGGCAAGTTCGACGCCCGCGGCATGGTCTGCGCGGGCGAGGAGAAGGGCGGCAAGGACGCCTGCCAGGGCGACAGCGGCGGCCCGCTGATCGTCGGCGGCAGACTGGTCGGCCTGGTCTCCTGGGGGACGGGCTGCGCCGAGGCGGGCCACCCCGGCGTCTACACCCGGGTGTCCTCGGTCACGGACGCGGTTCGCTCGGCACTGTGAGCGTCGCCGCGAGTGATGGAGCGGTGACGTTCTGACGCCGTTTCGGATCCGGCCGACCCCGCGGCGGTGCTCCGAGGGCGAACGCGGGAGAGGCGTCCGGAGAACAGCTGAGCCGGGTGGCCGGACCCTTCGGGGGTCGGCCACCCGGCTCGCCGGTCGCGCGCGGTGCGCGACCGGACACAGCTCGACGCTGGCTGCTGGTTGCGGCGCCTGGGATCAGCGCTCGTCTTCGGCGGCCGTGGCGGTGGGGCTGGTGAGACGGCCGCTCTCGTCCTGTATCTCCACGGCGATCTTCTTGAGCTCGGGCTCGAACTTCCGGCCGTGGTGGGCGCAGAAGAGCAGCTCTCCGCCGCTCGCGAGTACGACGCGCAGGTAAGCCTGGGCGCCGCACCGGTCGCAGCGGTCAGCCGCGGTGAGCGGGCTCGCAGGTGTCAGAACAGTAGTCACGTCGCCTCTTCTCTAGCTCGACGAGCTGTCGTACCAGGGTCAACATCCAACCAGGCCGAAAACGTTCCCGCTCGTGGCTTTTCTTCTCTGAGGATTCTGCTGTGTTGATGAGGACGTGCCCCGGGCGTCGGTGGTTCATGCGTGCCGAATCCCGGGATCCGCCCGTCGCTCGAACGCCCGATCGGGATCGGGTCCGAGGTCCGCGTAGCATAATCCTCTGCCGGGTTGGAGCATAAGCCCCGTCCCGGGCCCCGGTAGCCTGCATAACGGCAGTTCCGGAGGCTGCGCCGGACCCCACGATCCGCCAGGACCGGTGGTACCGGGAGGAGATGGCGCCCCCGGGGCCCACACTCGGGCGCGGTCCTTGTTCGCGCAGCGCGTACAAGCTGCGCGGGACCGGCCCGTCGTGCTGTGCACCCGGCGCAGGGGTGCGAGCGCACAGAGCGACGACTGTCGGTGCGGCGTGCTGCACTGGCGGTTGGTCCGGATGCGTCCGGATGTGACCGATGAGACAGATCTTCACCGAGGAGAGTGCCGCGTGAGTGCCGAAACGACCGTGCCGTCCGCGCTGCTGGCCGGCGACGACGGTTCCAACTACACCGCGCGGCACCTGCTCGTCCTGGAGGGCCTGGAGGCGGTCCGCAAGCGCCCCGGCATGTACATCGGCTCGACCGATAGCCGCGGCCTGATGCACTGCCTCTGGGAGATCATCGACAACTCCGTCGACGAGGCGCTGGGCGGCCACTGCGACCACATCGAGGTCGTGCTGCACCCGGACTCCTCGGTCGAGGTCCGCGACAACGGCCGCGGCATCCCGGTCGACGTCGAGCCCAAGACCGGGCTGTCCGGCGTCGAGGTCGTGATGACCAAGCTGCACGCCGGCGGCAAGTTCGGCGGCGGCTCCTACGCGGCCTCCGGCGGTCTGCACGGTGTCGGCGCCTCCGTCGTCAACGCGCTCTCCGCCCGCCTGGACGTCGAGGTCGACCGCAGCGGCCACACCCACGCGATCAGCTTCCGCCGCGGCACCCCCGGCATCTTCACCGAGGCCGGTCCGGACTCGCCCTTCGAGCCGGCCAACGGCCTCAGCAAGAGCCGCAAGGTGCCGAAGGCCCGCACCGGCACCCGGATCCGCTACTGGGCCGACCGGCAGATCTTCCTCAAGGACGCCAAGCTCTCCCTGGAGAACCTGCACAACCGCGCCCGGCAGACCGCCTTCCTGGTCCCCGGCCTGACCATCGTCGTGCGTGACGAGCGGCTCACCGAGAGCGAGCAGGTCGAGGAGTCGGTCTTCCACTACGACGGCGGCATCGCCGAGTTCTGCGAGTTCCTGGCCCCCGACAAGCCGGTCTCCGACGTGCTGCGGCTGCACGGCGAGGGCACCTTCAAGGAGACCGTGCCCGTCCTGGACGAGCTCGGCCACATGACCCCCACCGAGGTCACCCGCCACCTCGGGGTGGACATCGCGCTGCGCTGGGGCACCGGTTACGACACCACCCTGCGCTCCTTCGTCAACATCATCGCCACCCCCAAGGGCGGCACCCACGTCACCGGCTTCGAGCGCTCGCTGGCCAAGACCGTCAACGAGGTGCTGCGCGCCAGCAAGCTGCTGCGCGTCGCCGAGGACGACATCACCAAGGACGACGCCACCGAGGGCCTTACCGCGGTGGTCACCGTCCGGCTCGCCGAGCCGCAGTTCGAGGGCCAGACCAAGGAGGTGCTCGGCACCTCGGCGGCCAACCGGATCGTCGCCGCCGTCGTCGCCAAGGAGCTCAAGGCCTTCCTCACCTCGGCCAAGAAGGACCAGAAGCTGCAGGCCCGGGCCGTGCTGGAGAAGGTGGTCGCGGCAGCCCGCACCCGGGTCGCCGCCCGCCAGCACAAGGAGGCCCAGCGTCGGAAGACCGCGCTGGAGACCAGCTCGCTGCCCGCCAAGCTGGCCGACTGCCGCAGCGACGACGTCGACCGCAGCGAACTGTTCATCGTCGAGGGCGACTCCGCGCTCGGCACCGCCAAGCTCGCCCGCAACTCCGAGTTCCAGGCGCTGCTGCCGATCCGCGGCAAGATCCTCAACGTGCAGAAGGCCTCGGTGAGCGACATGCTCAAGAACGCCGAGTGCGCCGCGATCATCCAGGTCATAGGAGCCGGCTCGGGCCGCACCTTCGACATCGACCAGGCCCGCTACGGCCGGGTCATCTTCATGGCCGACGCCGATGTCGACGGCTCGCACATCCGCACCCTGCTGCTCACCCTCTTCCACCGCTACATGCGGCCGATGGTCGAGCAGGGCCGGGTCTTCGCCGCCGTGCCGCCGCTGCACCGGATCGAGCTCACCAACCCCAAGCGCGGCCAGGAGAAGTACCACTACACCTACTCCGACGCCGAACTGCGCTCCACCCTGCTGGAGTTCCAGCGCAAGGGGATGCGCTGGAAGGAGCCGGTGCAGCGCTACAAGGGTCTGGGCGAGATGGACGCCGACCAACTGGCCGAGACCACCATGGACCCGCGTCACCGCACGCTGCGCCGGATCAACCTGGGCGACCTGGAGCAGGCCGAGAAGATCTTCGACTTGCTGATGGGCAACGACGTCGCCCCGCGCAAGGAGTTCATCGTGGACTCGGCGGCCACCCTGGACCGCTCGCGTATCGACGCCTGATCCCGGCAGTGCGCGAGGGCCCTCCACCCACGGGTGGAGGGCCCTCGCGTTCCGGGGTCCACCCGGGGTCCACCTCGGCTCCGATCAGCGGGAACCGTCGGATCCGTAGCGTCGGAGGGGTCAGAACAAGCCTCTCCTCGGGACGGATGATCCGATGACTGCCGTAGCCAACCTCCTCGTGATCGCCGCGGTGATGGTCCTGGTGGTCCAGCGCCAGATGCGCGTCCAACGCCTGGACACCGAGCGCCGCTTCTGGTTGCTGCCGCTGATCCTGGGCGTGCTCGCGCTGCGCGATCCGCAGATCATCGACCACCAGCACACCGCGCTGTCGGCCGCCCTGCTGGCCGCCGGAATGGTCACCGTGCTCGCGATGGGCACCGTCTGGGGCTGGACCGTCCGGATCTGGCGGGCCGCGGACGGCACCGTCCTGCTCAAGGGCACCAAGGCCACCCTGGCCGCCTGGGGTGGGATGATCGCCATCCGGATCGGGCTCTACGCGCTCGGCTCGGCCCTGGGCGTCCATCAGGCGGGCAGCGCGCTGATGCTCGGCATGGCGGTCCTGCTGCTGGTCCGCTCGCTCGTGGTGAACTGGAGGGCCCGGACGCTGGAGCCCGCGCAGACCACCGCCGTCCTGCACTGACCCACCGCCGTGAGCACCGAGGAGGCACCCGTGGCCGGGTGGTACTGGACCCGCTGGGCGTCCCGCGAGGGGCTGGAGCGCGAGGCCGACAGCCGGCCCCGGCGGGTCCTCACCGTGCTCGGCCGGATCGTCCTGCTGGCCGTCGTCGGCTGGGGGACCTTCTCGGACGGGAAGTACGCCGGCTGGGCCGTGGCGGCCGCGGCGGCCGGACTGGCCACGGCCGTCGCCCTGTGCACCCTCTACCTCCGGGCCGCCCGGGCACAGCGCCCGACCGCCTCGTACCTGCTGGCGACCGCCCTGGTCGGCGCCGCCTGGCTGGCCAACTGGGGGCGGGCCTACACGCTCGCCGACCTCCTCTGGATCGGGCTGGCCGTGACCGCCCTGGTCCGGCTGCCGCCCGCGCCCGCGCTGCTCACCGCGACGGCCGCGCTGAGCTCCTACACCGCGGCCTCCTGGGCGAGCTGGCTCAGCATCGCCGCCACCATCGGCGGGGCCACCCTGCTCGGCTTCCTGCTGCGGCTGGACACCGAGGCGCGCGGCACCGCCCGCAGGCTGCTCGCCCAGGAGCGCGCCGCCCGGGCCGCCGAGGCGGAGAGCGCGGCGCTCGCCGAACGGGCCAGGATCGCCCGGGAGATCCACGACGTGCTCGCCCACAGCCTGTCCGCGCAGCTGGTCCACCTGGAGGCGGCCCGGCTGATGCTGGACGCCGGGACCGACCGCGAGCAGATCCGCGAACGGGTCGTCGCCGCCCGGAGGATGGCGCAGGACGGCCTGGCCGAGACCCGGCAGGCGCTGTCTGCGCTGCGCGGGGAGTTCACCGCGGTCGGCGAGTTCCTGGTGGAGCTGACCGAGCGCGAGCGGGCCGTGCTCACCGTCACCGGTACGCCCCGGCCGCTGGCCGCCGAGGCCGGCCTGGCGGTGCGGCGCACCGCGCAGGAGGCGGTGACCAACGTCCGCAAACACGCGCCGGGTGCCCGGTGCACCGTCGAACTGCGCTACCTGGACGGGGCGGTGGAGCTGGAGGTGCGCAACACCCGGGCGGCGCGCGGCGAGTCCTCCGGAGAGCTGGCCGACAGCGGCAGCGGGTACGGTCTGCTGGGGATGCGCGAACGCGCGGAACTGCTCGGCGGCACCCTGCTGGCGGGCCCGGAGGACGGAGGATGGCGCGTGGTGCTGCGGGTGCCGGAATGAGTGAGCGCGGCGAACTCACCATCGGGAGGTGCGGATTCCGCGAAGCGACCGCCGGGCGCTGCGAGGTGGACGCATGAGCGGGACGGTCGCCAGGGTGCTGGTGGCGGACGACCAGACCGTGGTGCGCGAGGGCATCGTGATGCTGCTGGGGCTGCTGCCCGGCATCGAGGTGGTCGGCGCGGCGGCGGACGGGGAGGAGGCCGTCGCCCTGGTGGAGCGTCATCACCCGGACGTGGTGCTGATGGACCTGCGGATGCCGCGGGTGGACGGTGTCGAGGCGACCAGGCGGATCCGGGCCGCCCACCCGGAGACCGAGGTCGTGGTGCTCACCACCTACGCCGACGACGACTCGCTGTTCCCGGCGCTGCAGGCCGGTGCGCGCGGCTACCTCACCAAGGACGCCGGCGGTGAGGAGATCGCCAAGGCCATCACGGACGTCCGCGCGGGTGCAGCCGGTCTTTCCCCGCAGGTGCAACTCCGCTTGCTGGAACGGATTTCGGAGAAGCCGGCCCAGCCCGCGCCGACCGCCGAGCGGCCCGCCGCCCGGTCCGGGGAGCTGCCGGACGGGCTGACCGTGCGGGAGGCCGAAGTGCTCGCGCTGATCGCCGAGGGGCTCTCCAACGCCGAGATCGCCCAGCGGCTGTTCGTCAGCCAGGCCACCGTGAAGACGCACATCAACAACCTGTTCGCCAAGACCGCGGTGCGGGACCGGGCGCAGGCCGTGGCGTACGCCTTTCGCCACGGAATCACCGGTATGCAGCAGTAGTCGGATGAGCGTCCGTCAGATGATCGACCACCTCATCGAGTGAACGTATCTGTGATGGTCAGGGGCGGTGTCCGGTGGCCCCCATGATGGTTCGGGTCAGAACGCCCGGCCCGGCCCAGGAGCAGCAGTGCCACAGCAGCAGACCAGCAGTCCCGGCCAGGGGCAGCGATTCGACTGGTGGGCCGCTCCGGCCGCCGCCACCGCGTCCGAGCCGGCTGCCGCACCCCGCCGAACGGCCGTACCGGCCCAGCCGGTGCCCACCCGTACGGCCGCCGCCCAGTCGGCCGCCGCCCCCGAGCCGGTGGCCGCGCCGCTCGCCGCGCCCGTGACCCCGCCGCTCGCCCCGGCCGTCCTGTCGCAGGAGCCGTCGGCGCCGACGAGCACCACCGACAGCACCGAGGTCTACCGGACGGTCCAGGCCAGCGCGGCCTTCCAGGACATCCGCCGCAGCTACCGGGTGTTCGTCTTCCCGGTCAGCGGCGCATTCCTCGGCTGGTACCTGATGTACGTCGCCGCCGAGGCCGTCGCCCCCGGCGTGATGCGCAGCCGGGTGGCCGGCCCGCTCAACGTGGCCTGGCTGCTCGGCCTGCTGCAGTTCGCCACCACCTTCCTGCTCACCTGGCTCTACGCCCGCAACGCCCGGACCAAGCGCGACCGCGCCGCCCTGGGCCTGCGCTGGGACACCCAGGACCAGCTGCGATGACGACCCTGACGAACGCGGTGACGACCGCCGCCACCCCGCCGCCCGTCGCCCCCGCCGGCGACCACCACGACCTGGCGATCGTGCTGTTCGCCGTCATCGTCCTGGTCACCCTGGGCATCACCCTCTGGGTCGGCCGCCAGGGCAACGCCGCCGAGGACTTCTACGCCGGCGGCCGCGACTTCACCCCGCTGCAGAACGGCTTCGCCCTCTCCGGCGACTACCTCTCGGCCGCCTCCTTCCTCGGTGTCGCCGGACTGATCTCCCTGTACGGCTACGACGGCGTGCTCTACAGCATCGGCTTCCTGGTCGCCTGGCTGGTCGTGCTGATGCTGGTCGCCGAACTCGTCCGCAACGCCGGCCGGTACACCCTCGCCGACGTGCTCGCGCTGCGGCTGCGCCGCCGCAGGGTGCGCGCGGCCGCCGGCGGCGCCAGCGTCGTGGTCACCCTGCTCTACCTGGTCGCCCAGATGGTCGGCGCAGGCTCGCTGGTTGCCCTGCTGCTCGGCACCGACAGTGCCCAGGCCCGGACCTGGACCATCATCGCCGTCGGCGCCCTGATGATCGTCTACGTCACGGTCGGCGGGATGCGGGCCACCACCTGGATCCAGATCGTCAAGGCCTTCCTGCTGATCGTCGGCTCGGTGCTGCTCACCGTGCTGCTGGTGGTCCGCTTCCACGGCGACCTGTTCGAGCTGATGCGCCAGGCCGCCCAGCACAGCGGCGCCGGGCGACGCTACCTCGAACCGGGTCTGAAGTACGGCGCCACCTTCACCAGTCGGCTGGACTTCTTCAGCCTGGGCCTGGCGCTGGTGCTGGGCACCGCCGGCCTGCCGCACATCCTGTCCCGCTTCTACACCGTGCCCACCGCGCGGGCCGCCCGCCGCTCCACGATGTGGGCGATCGGGCTGGTCGGCGGCTTCTACCTGATGGCCATCGCGCTCGGCCTCGGCGCCACCGCGCTGGTCGGCTCGGCCGAGGTGCGGCACGCCAACTCGGCCGGGAACACCGCCGTCCCGCTGCTCGCCCTGGTGCTCGGCGGCGGCAACGGCAGCACCGGCGGGGTGGTGCTCTTCGCACTGATCTCGGCGATCGCCTTCGCCACCATCCTCGCCGTGGTCGCCGGGCTGACCCTGGCCTCCTCGGCGGCCTTCGCCCACGACATCTGGGCGGGCGCCTGGCGCGGCCACCCGCGTCGCGGCCGTTCGGCCGAGGTCACGGAGAAACCCAGCGAGCAGCAGGAGGTGGTGGTCGCCCGGTTCGCCGCCGCCGGGATCGGCGCGGGTGCGATCGTGATCAGCCTGTACGCCCAGCAGCTGAACGTCGCCTTCCTGGTCGGCCTGGCCTTCGCGGTGGCCGCCTCCTCCAACCTGCCGGTGCTGCTGTACAGCCTGTTCTGGTCGCGGTTCACCGCCCGGGGCGCGGTCTGGTCGGTGTACGGCGGGCTGGTCCCGGCGATCGTGCTGGTGTTCTTCTCGCCGGTGGTCTCCGGCTCCAAGATGGCGCTGTTCCCCGGCGTCGACTTCCACTGGTTCCCGCTGGAGAACCCCGGCATCGTCTCCATCCCGCTCGGCTTCCTGGCCGGCTGGCTCGGGACGCTCACCTCGCCCGAGCCCGCCGACGCGGACCGCTTCGCCGAGCTGGAGGTGCGTGCCCTCACCGGTGCGGGCGCGGCCTAGGGCTTGCCCTGAGCGTCGCGTCCCGGGGAACCCCGGCGGGCCTGGGGCCGCCGGGGTTCCCCCGCGTCCGCGTGCCGGGCTACGCCCTGGCGGCCAGTCCGTAGCGGTGCTCCGGGCGGCCGGTGTCGCCGTAGCGCAGGGTCAGCCGCAGCCGGCTGTCCCGTTCCAGCTGCTTGAGGTAGCGCTGCGCCGTCGAGCGGCTGAGCCCGGTGGCGTCGGCGACCTCCTGGGCGGACAGCGGCCGGCCCGCCCGGCGCAGCACGCCCAGCACCAAGTCGGTGGTCGGCGCCGAGTGCCCCTTCGGCAGCGCGCCGGCCGGGGCGGAGACGCTGCGCAGGGTCGCGAACAGCCGGTCCACCTCGTCCTGGCCGGCCTCCCGGGCCGGTGCGGCCAGTGCGTGCCGCAGCTGCGCGTACGAGACCAGCTTGTCCCGCAGCCCGGCGAAGGTGAACGGCTTGACCAGGTACTGCAGTGCGCCGTGCTGCATCGCGGCGTGGACGGTGGAGACGTCCCGGGCCGCGGTCACCATCATCACGTCGCAGGCCACCTGGCGTTCCCGCAGCCGCCGTACCAGGGCCAGGCCGGTCTCGTCCGGCAGGTGGTGGTCGAGCAGCAGCAGGTCCACCGGGCGGCGCTCCAGTGCGGCCAGCGCCTCCCCGGCCGAGTGCGCGGTGCCCGTGACCCGGAAGCCGGGGACCTTGGCCACGTACGCGGCGTGCACGTCCGCGACCCGGAAGTCGTCGTCCACCACGAGTACGTCGATCATCACGCCTCCACGAGCTGAGTGGTGAGCAGGGCCTCGGGCAGCTCGACGGTGAACCGGGCGCCGCCGAGCGGGCCGGTGTCGAGCACGATCCGGCCGCCGCTGCGTTCGACCAGCCGCCGCACCATCGCCAGGCCCAGCCCGCGCGGACGATGCGCGGGCGCCTCCTTGCTGGTCCACCCCTCCTCGAAGACCTGCTCGCGCAGCTCCTCCGGTACCCCCGGGCCGCTGTCCGCGACCTGCAGCAGCAGCGTGGAGCCGGCCGCCGCCAGCGTCACCTCCACCTGCCCGCCCCCGGCGGGCGCCAGGGCGTCCACCGCGTTGTCGACCAGGTTGCCGAGCACCGTCACCAGCGCCCGGGCGTCCACCACTGCGTCCGGCAGGTGGGCCGCCGGGGCCAGCACCAGCCGCACCCCGCGCTCGCCGGCCACCGCCGTCTTGCCCGCCAGCAAAGCCGCCACGTGGGGGTCCTGCACCTGTTCGGCGATCTTGGCGGCGACCACGGTGTGCGAGCCGGACTGCTCGGAGATGAAGGCGACCGCCTGCTCGTGGCGGCCGAGCTCCAGCAGGCCGAGCAGGGTGTGCATCCGGTTGGCGTGCTCGTGGTCCTGAGCGCGCAGCGCCTCGGTCAGGCTGCGGGTGGTGTCCAGCTCGCGTACCAAGGACTCCAGCTCGGTGCGGTCGCGCAGCGTCACCACCGCGCCGCCCTCGGGCCTGCCCGAGGCCGTGGCCATCCGGTTCACCACCAGCACCCGGTCGTCCCGGACGGCCGGCAGGTCGGTGCCGGTGATCCGGCCGGTCAGCACGTCGGTCAGCCGGCCCGGCGGCAGCACCTCGGCGATCGGGCGGCCGGTGCAGTCCTCGGGCAGGCCGAGCAGCCGGACGGCCTCGTCGTTGGCCAGCCGGATCCGGCCGCGTTCGTCCAGTGCCACCATGCCCTCGCGGATCCCGTGCAGCATCGCCTCGCGCTCGACCAGCAGCGCGGAGATGTCGGCGAGCGCGATGTTGTGGGTGCGGCGCTTGAGCCGGCGGGCCAGCGCGAGGGTGGCGACGGTGCCGGCGGCCAGGCCCGCGCCGGCACACAGCAGGATGCCGGTGAGCATCTTCAGCAGACGGCGGCGGATCGAGTCGTCGCTGATGCCGACCGACACCTCGCCGACGATCCGGCCGTCCGCCATCCGCAGCGGCACCTTGCCGCGGGCGGTGCGGCCCAGGGTGCCCTGCTGGATCGCGGTGACGCTGCGGCCGCTGAGGGCGGGCTCCGGGTCGGTGCTGACCCGGTGGCCGATCCGGCCCGGGTCGGTGTGCGAGAGGCGGATCCCGTCCAGGTCGGTGACCACCACGAAGCTGGCGCCGGTGGCCAGCCGGACCTGCTCGGCGTTGCGCTGGGCGGTGACCACGTCGCGGGCGGCGGCGGCCTGGGCGATGGTCTCGTCGGTGGCGGTGGCCTGGGCGATGGACAGCGCGCGCTGCATCGCGTCGTGGTCCAGCTCGCTGCTGACCGGGGCCAGGAACAGCCCGGCCGTCACCGTGGTGACGCCGACGGTGACGATGGTCTGGCTCAGCAGCAGTTGCGCGAAGACCCGGCGGGGCCAGCGGGGGAGCTTCATCCGGGCCTCCTCTCGGCGGCTGCGGGGTGGTGTGTGCGGGGGGTCGGGACACCCTATGTTTCCGCCGTGTTTCTGTCAGCCGCGTCCCCGCAGTTGTAGCGGAAGCAGAACGAGCAGAACACCCCTCAATGCGGAGAAGTCGCACTACGCGAAGAAGGCTCCCGCCGGGGCCGGACCCGCTCCTACCTTTCCGGGGCAAGCACTGACCCGGGAGGCAAAGTATGACCAACACCCCGGCGATCGAGCTGACTGGCGCGACGAAACGCTTCCGCACCCCCTCCGGGGCCCTGCACACCGCCGTCCGCGATCTCGATCTGACCGTCGCCCAGGGCGAGTTCGTCGCCGTCGTCGGCCCCACCGGCTGCGGCAAGTCCACCACGCTGACCCTGGTCAGCGGCCTGGAGGAGCCCACCGAGGGCGAGGTCCGGGTGCACGGCGAGCCCGTGCGCGGGATCGACCCCCAGGTCGGGTTCGTCTTCCAGCAGGACGCCGTCTTCCCTTGGCGCACCGTGCTGTCCAACGTCATGGCCGGCCCGCGCTTCCGCGGCGCGCCGACCGCCGAGGCCAGGGAGCGGGCCCGGGACTGGCTGGGCCGGGTCGGCCTGGCCGCCTTCGAGGACCGCTACCCGCACCAGCTCTCCGGCGGCATGCGCAAGCGGGTCGCGCTCGCCCAGACCTTCGTCAACGACCCGGCGATCCTGCTGATGGACGAGCCGTTCTCGGCGTTGGACGTGCAGACCCGCGCCCTGATGTCCGACCAGCTGCTGGAGCTGTGGGCGGGGACGGGTTCCTCCAAGAACGCGGCGTCGGTCATCTTCGTCACCCACGACCTGGACGAGGCCATCGCGCTCGCCGACCGCGTGGTGGTGATGACCGCCGGGCCGGCCACCGTCAAGGAGATCTTCACCGTCGACCTGCCACGACCGCGCACCGTGGAGGCCGTCCGGCTGGAACCGAGGTTCGTCGAGCTGTACCGCGAGATCTGGGCCTCGCTCGGCGAAGAGGTGCGCATCACCCGGGAGAGAGGAGCGGGTCGTGCCGCTTGAGACCGCGTCTGAGACCGCGTCGGCCGTGGCGGGGAAGCCCGCGGCCGTCACGACGAGAACCGAGGCCCGCGAACGGGCCGCCCGTAACCGGAAGTTGGGCGTCTACGGAGCCCGGATCGGGGTGCTGATCGCCTTCCTCGGACTGTGGGAGGTGTGCGCCCGGACGAACGTCATCGACCCGTTCAACTTCTCGCAGCCGTCGAGGATCTGGGACCAGATCCGGCAGTGGGTCACCCACGGCACCGCGCAGGGCTCGCTCGGCGAGCAGATCGGCTACACCCTGTACGAGGCCCTCGCCGGCTGGGTGCTGGGCGTCATCGGCGGTGTGCTGCTGGGCATCGCGCTCGGCCGGATCCGCTTCCTGGCCGATGTGTTCGGGCCCTACATCAAGGTGCTCAACGCCATCCCGCGGATCGTCCTCGCGCCGATCTTCCTGATCTGGTTCGGCCTCGGCCCGGCCTCCAAGGTCGCCTCCGCGGTGGTGCTGGTGTTCTTCCCGGTGTTCTTCAACGCCTTCCAGGGCGCCCGCGAGGTGGACCGCAACCTCGTCGCCAACGCCCGCATCCTCGGCGCCGACAACCGCAGGGTCACCCTGCAGGTGGTCATCCCCGCCGCCACCACCTGGATCTTCACCAGCCTGCACGTCAGCTTCGGCTTCGCGCTGATCGGCGCGATCGTCGGCGAGTACATCGGCGCCACCAAGGGCCTCGGCCTGATGGTCGCCGCCGCCCAGGGCACCTTCAACGCGGCCGGGGTGTACGCGGCCATGACCATCCTCGCGGTCGTCGCCCTGGTGACCGAGGGGCTGTTGACCTACGCCGAGAAGAAGCTGTTCCGCTGGAAGCCCGCGGACGCGGGCGACGGCCGCTGACCCCCTTTCCCGTCCGTAAGAGAGGCACCCCCACCCATGCGCCCGAACCCGACAGGCAGAGCGGCCGTCGCCGCCCTCGCCGCCGTGCTGCTCCTCCCGCTCTCCGCCTGCGCCAACGACGCCGCCACCTCCACCCACGGCGCCGCCGCCCCGGCCGGCCGGCAGGTCGACGGTCCCAAGGTCAAAATCATGGTCGGCGGCCTGGACAAGGTCATCTACCTGCCCGCGATGCTCACCCAGCGGCTCGGCTACTTCGCCGACGCCGGCGTCAACGTCGAGCTGATGAGCGAGCCGGCGGGCGTCAACGCCACCACCGCCCTGCTGGCCGGCGACGTCCAGGGAGCCGTCGGCTTCTACGATCACACCATCGACCTGCAGGCCAAGGGCAAGCACGTCGAGTCCGTGGTGCAGTTCGCCCAGGCGCCCGGCGAGGTCGAGCTGGTCTCCACCAAGCAGGCCGATGCGATCAAGTCCGGTGCCGACTTCAAGGGCAGGAAGCTCGGTGTCACCAGCATCGGTTCCTCCACCGACTTCCTGACCAAGTACCTCGCGGTCAAGAACGGCGCCGCCGTCAGCGACTTCAGCCCGATCGCGGTCGGCGCCGGCCAGACCTTCGTCGCCGCGCTCCAGCAGGGCAGCATCGACGCCGGGATGACCACCGACCCGACCGTCGCCAACGTCCTCGACAAGGGCCTCGGCAAGATCCTCTACGACATGCGCACCCCCGAGGGCTCGCGCCAGGCGCTCGGCGGGCTCTACCCCTCGTCCTCGCTGTACATGAACACCGAGTGGGTGGAGAAGAACCAGGACACCACCCAGAAGCTCACCAACGCCTTCGTGAAGACCCTCAGGTGGATGTCCACCCACACCCCGGAGGAGATCGCCGCGAAGATGCCCGCCGACTACGCGCAGGGCGGCGCCGAGCAGTACGCGGCGGCGATCAAGTCGACCCTGCCGATGTTCACCACCGACGGGGTGATGCCGGCCGACGGCCCCAAGACGGTGCTCGCGGTGCTCGCCGCCTTCCACCCGGACGTCAAGGGCAAGGAGGGGACGATCGACCTGTCCAAGACCTACACCACGGAGTTCGTCGGCAAGGCCACCGGCTGAGGCCCTGCCGCCCGCCTGAGGCCCTGCCGCCGCCGCGGTCCCGCGCTCACCCCCACGGGCGCGGGGCCGCTACACGCCCCGTACGGACAGCACGTCCATCCGCGACGGCGTCCCCGCCGCCTTGCCGCAGCTCTCCGGACGCGCCGGCTCGCTCACGGTCTCGATCACGTCCACCTCCCAGGCCCGGCCGTCCCGGTGGATCACCCGGACCAGCCAGCGGCCCTCGCCGTCCGGCCGCTGGGTCAGGGTCAGCGCGTCCACCCCGGTCTCGCCGGTCGCCAGCCGCACCGCGTGCTCGGCTGCCTGGCCCGGACGCTCCCAGCCCGAGCAGCCCCGGGCCCACTCCGGCACCATGTGCCCGGCCGCCGTCGCCGCCAGTACCTCCTTGGCGGTCTCCGCCGTCAGCCGCCCGTACGCGTAGCCGTAGGGCAGCACCAGCATCGTCGGGGCGAACCGGTGGCCGCCCAGGTGGGTCGCCTCCCACACCTCGCTGTGCCCGGCCGCCGCCAGCTGCGCCGCCAGCGGACGGCCCAGCAGCGCGCAGCAGCGGTCTCGGCGGCCGTTGGTGCACACCAGCGCCAGCGGGCCGCCGACGTGCTCCGCCCCGAAACCCGTGTGGTCGCCGACCCCCAGCGCCGCGAAGTCCAGCTCCAGCAGCTCGGCCGGATCGGCCACCTGCGCCCGGCGCACCCAACCGCGGCCCGGCACCGTGTGCGCCACGACCACCTCGTGCCGCGTCGTCGGCAGGCAGTCCGCGTGCCGGCCCGGCCGCCGGATCAGCGCGATCCGCACCCCGGTCCCCGCCGTGGCCTCCTCCAGCGCGCGTCCGGTCGCGGGGTCGAGGTGGCTCTCCCGCAGCGCCTTCGCGCCCCACGGGCCGTTCTGCTCCAGCAGCAGCCAGGTGGCCGCCACCGCGGCCGTGGCGGTCAGCGGCTCCGAAAGTTCACGCGACACGGTCGCACAGGTGCTCACCCGCGTAAGGCTACCCTCCGCGGTTCGGCCCGGTCCGGGTACGCCGGAGGGCGGGGAGACCGCAGGCACCCCGCCCTCCTCGGGCCCTCTCCCGCTACGCCGGGCCGGCGACCGCGGCGATCGCAGTGGTCACCGGGGTGCCCGAGCCGTCGCGGCGCGGGTCGCGCTCCGGCAGGTCGACCGGGGCGCCCTTGGCCGTGGCGGCGCGGGCCGGCGCGGCGCCGGCCCAGGCGAAGGCCAGGCCGTCCTCGCCGCGCAGGAAGCGCTGGCAGCGGACGCCGCCGGTGGCGCGGCCCTTGCGCGGGTACTGCTCGAACGGGGTGACCTTCCAGCTGGTCTGCTCGCCACCGGCGAGGGTACCCGAGGCCCCCGCCACCGAGACCACCACCGCGTCCGCGGCCGGGTCCACCGCCGTGAACGACAGCACCCGGGCGCCGTCCGACAGCTTGATGCCCGCCATGCCACCCGCCGGGCGGCCCTGCGGACGGACCTGGCCCGCCGGGTAGCGCAGCAGCTGGGCGTCCGACGCGATGAAGACCAAGTCCTCCTCGCCGGTGCGCAGTTCGACCGCGCCCACCAGCTCGTCACCCTCCTTGAGGGCGATCACCTCGAACTCGTCCTTGTTCGCCGGCCACTCCGGCACCACCCGCTTCACCACGCCCTGTACCGTGCCCAGCGCCAGGCCCGGCGAGGACTCGTCCAGCGTGGTCAGCCCGAGCACCCGCTCCCCGGCCTCCAGCCGCAGGAACTCGTCCACCGCCGCACCGCCGGCCAGCGTCGGCGACGGCGTCGGCGGCAGCGCCGGCAGGTCGATCACCGGCAGCCGCAGCACCCGGCCCGCCGACGTCACCACACCCACGTCCGCGCGCGCCGTCGCGTGCACCGCCGACACGATCACATCGTGCTTGGAGCGCTTGTCCGACACCTCGAACGGCTCGCCGTCTGCCGTGCGCGCCAGCAGCCCCGTCGAGGACAGCAGCACCCGGCACGGGTCGTCCGCGACCTCCAGCGGCACGGCCAGCGCCGCTGCCGGGGCCGCCCCCGCCTCCAGCAGGACCGTGCGCCGCTCCGTGCCGAACTGCTTGGACACCGCGCCCAGTTCGGACGACACCACGCTGCGCAGCCGGGTGTCCGACTCCAGGATCTCGGTCAGCTCCGCGATCTCCGCGGTCAGCTTCGCCTTCTCCTGCTCCAGCTCCACCCGGTCGAACCGGGTCAGCCGCCGCAGCGGGGTGTCCAGGATGTACGCCGTCTGCGTCTCCGACAGCGAGAAGCGCTCCATCAGACGCTCCTTCGCCTGCTGCGCGTTGTCACTCGACCGGATGATCGCGATGACCTCGTCGATGTCGACGAGCGCCACCAGCAGACCCTCGACCAGGTGCAACCGCTCCTCGCGCTTGCGCCGGCGGAAGTCGCTGCGCCGGCGCACCACGGTGAAGCGGTGGTCGACGTAGACCTCCAGCAGCTCCTTCAGCCCCAGCGTCAGCGGCTGGCCGTCCACCAGCGCCACATTGTTGATGCCGAAGGTCTCCTCCATCGGCGTCAGCTTGTACAGCTGCTCCAGCAGCGCCTCCGGCACGAAGCCGTTCTTCACCTCGATCACCAGCCGCAGCCCGTGCTCGCGGTCGGTCAGGTCCTTGACGTCCGCGATGCCCTGCAGCTTCTTCGCGTTGACCAGGTCCTTGATCTTCGAGATGACCTTCTCCGGGCCGACGTTGTACGGCAGCTCGGTCACCACGATGCCCTTGCGACGGGCCGTCACCGACTCCACCGTCGCCGTCGCCCGGATCTTGAAGGTGCCGCGGCCCGACTCGTACGCGTCCCGGATCCCCGACAGGCCCACGATCCGCCCGCCCGTCGGCAGGTCCGGACCGGGCACGAACCGCATCAGCGTGTCCAGGTCCGCGTTCGGGTGCTTGATCAGGTGCCGGGCCGCCGCCACCACCTCGGACAGGTTGTGCGGCGGCATGTTCGTCGCCATGCCCACCGCGATGCCCGTCGCGCCGTTCACCAGCAGGTTCGGGAACGCGGCCGGCAGTGCCAGCGGCTCCTGCTCACTGCCGTCGTAGTTCGGCCCGAAGTCGACGGTGTCCTCGTGGATCGACTCCACCATCGCCATCGACGCCGCCGTCAGCCGCGACTCGGTGTAGCGCATCGCGGCCGGCGGGTCGTCGTTGCCCAGCGAACCGAAGTTGCCGTGCCCGTCGATCAGCGGCAGCCGCATCGAGAACGGCTGCGCCATGCGCACCACCGAGTCGTAGATCGACGCGTCACCGTGCGGGTGCAGCCGACCCATCACCTCGCCCACCACGCGCGCGCACTTCACGTGCGCGCGGTCCGGACGCAGGCCCATCTCGTTGGCCTGGTACAGGATCCGGCGGTGCACCGGCTTCAGACCGTCCCGCGCGTCGGGCAGCGCACGCGAGTAGATCACCGAGTAGGCGTACTCCAGGAAGGAGCCCTGCATCTCGTCCACGACGTCGACATCGAGGATCCGCTCCTCGAAGTCTCCGGGCGGCGGGGTCTGCGAACTGCGGCGGGCCATCGCGGCGGGGCTCCCTTACGTGTCGCTGGCTGTGTCGTCGGTCCGTCGTCGGTCGGTCGGTCGGACGGGCGTCGTCGGTCGGTCGGACGGGCGTCGCCGTCCTGCTCCCCACCCTGCCGTCGGACCCGTCAACCGGGCGCCGTCAACAGGGCACGGCGCCCCCATTGTGGACCCTCGCGCCGACACTCCCGGTCAGCGGCCCTCTTCCGCCCCTGGCGAACGCCCCGTCCGCGCGGGCACAAACACACCTTCCGCGCGTTGCACCACAATGGGGGACGCCACACGAACCCCGACATCGACGACGGGAAGGACCCGAGCGCATGGCCAACCCGGCCCCCGCCTCCAGCCGAGGCATCGCCATCACCGAGCACCGCCTGGCCAACGGCCTGCGCGTCGTCCTCTCCGAGGACCACCTCACCCCGGTCGCTGCGGTCTGCCTCTGGTACGACGTGGGCTCCCGGCACGAGGTCAAGGGCCGTACCGGCCTCGCCCACCTCTTCGAGCACCTGATGTTCCAGGGCTCCGCCAACGTCTCCAACAACGGCCACTTCGAACTCGTCCAGGGCGCCGGCGGCTCGCTCAACGGCACCACGAGCTTCGAGCGGACCAACTACTTCGAGACCATGCCCGCCCACCAGCTGGAGCTCGCCCTCTGGCTGGAGGCCGACCGGATGGGCTCGCTGCTCGCCGCCCTCGACGAGACGTCCATGGAGAACCAGCGCGACGTCGTCAAGAACGAGCGCCGCCAGCGCTACGACAACGTCCCGTACGGCACCGCCTTCGAGAAGCTCACCGCGCTGTCCTTCCCCGACGGCCACCCGTACCACCACACCCCGATCGGCTCCATGGCCGACCTGGACGCGGCCACCCTGGAGGACGCCCGCGCGTTCTTCCGCACCTACTACGCGCCCAACAACGCCGTGCTGTCCGTCGTCGGCGACATCGACCCCGAGCAGACCATCGCCTGGGTCGAGAAGTACTTCGGCTCCATCCCCGGCCACGACGGGAAGCAGCCTCCGCGCTCCGGCGAACTTCCCGACACCATCGGCCGCGAACTGCGCGAGGAGATCCACGAGGACGTCCCCTCCCGCGCCCTGATGGCCGCCTACCGCCTGCCGCACGACGGCACCCGGGAGGCCGACGCCGCCGACCTCGCGCTCACCATCCTCGGCAGCGGCGAGTCCAGCCGCCTCTACAACCGGCTCGTCCGCCGCGACCGCACCGCCGTCGCCGCCGGCTTCGGCCTGCTGCGCCTTGCCGGCGCCCCCAGCCTCGGGTGGCTCGACGTCAAGACCTCCGGCGACGCCACCCTCCAGCAGATCGACGCCGCCGTGGACGAGGAGCTCGCCCGCTTCGCCGCCGAGGGCCCCACCCCGGAGGAGCTCGAGCGCGCCCAGGCCCAGATCGAGCGCGAGTGGCTCGACCGGCTCACCACCGTCGCCGGCCGCGCCGACGAACTCTGCCGCTTCGCCGTCCTGTTCGGCGACCCCAAGCTGCTGAACGACGCCCTCCCCAAGGTCCTCGACGTCACCGCCGAAGAGGTCCAGGCCGTCGCCAAGGCCCGGCTCCACCCCGACAACCGGGCCGTCCTCGTCTACGAGCCGACCGCCGCCGCCTCCGACGCCGCTTCCGAAGAGGAGGGTGCCGCCGTATGAGCACCGACTACGTCCCCGCGATGACCTTCCACCCCCAGCCCCAGCCGGGCACCCCCAGCCCGTGGGCGTTCCCCGCCCCCGAGCGCTCCGCCCTCGGCAACGGCATCACCGTCCTGCACTGCCACCGGCCCGGCCAGCAGCTGGTCGCCGTCGAGGTCCTCCTCGACGCCCCGCTCGCCGCCGAACCCGAGGGCCTCGACGGCATCGCCGCCATCCTCGCCCGTGCCCTCAACGAGGGCACCGACACCCTCACCGCCGAGGAGTTCGCCGCCGAACTCGAGCGCGCCGGCGCCACCCTCGACGCCCACGCCGACCACCCGTGCATCCGGGTCTCCCTGGAGGTCCCCGCCTCCCGGCTCCAGCGCGGCCTCACCCTGCTCGCCGACGCCCTGCGCGCCCCCGCCCTCCCCGCGGAGGAGATCGAGCGGCTGGTCGCCAACCGCCTGGACGAGATCGTCCACGAGCAGGCCAACCCCGCCCGGCGCGCCGCCAAGGCCCTCTACGCCGAGCTCTTCGACGCCGCCGACCGCCTCTCCCGGCCCCGCAGCGGCACCGCCGAGACCGTCAAGCCGATCGACCGCGCCGCCGTCAAGGCCTTCTACGAGGCCCACGTGCGCCCGGCCACCAGCACCGTCGTCGTGGTCGGCGACCTCACCGGCGTCGAGCTGCCCGCCCTGCTGGAGAGCACCCTCGGCACCTGGACCGGCTCCGCCGCCGAGCCCTCCGCGCACGCCCCCGTCACCGGCGACGACCGCGGCCGCGTCGTCATCGTCGACCGCCCCGGCTCCGTCCAGACCCAGCTGCTCATCGGCCGGATCGGGCCCGACCGCCACGACCCGGTCTGGGCCGCCCAGATCCTCGGCACCTACTGCCTCGGCGGCACCCTCACCTCCCGCCTCGACCGCGTCCTGCGCGAGGAGAAGGGCTACACCTACGGCGTGCGGGCCTTCGCCCAGCCGCTGCGCTCCGCCGCCGACGGCAGCGGGCGCGCGCTGCTGGCCATCAGCGGCTCGGTGGACACCGCCTCCACCGCGCCCGCGCTCGCCGACACCTGGACCATCCTGCGCACCCTCGCCGCCGAGGGCCTCACCGACGCCGAGCGCGACGAGGCCGTGCAGTTCCTGGTCGGCGTCGCGCCGCTGAAGTACGAGACCGCGGGCTCGGTCGCCGGCACCCTGGCCGACCAGGTCGAGCAGCAGCTCGCCGACGACTACCAGGCCGAGGTCTACCGGCAGCTCGCCGAACTGCCCACCGCCGCGGCCACCGAGGCCGTGGTCGCGGCCTTCCCGCCGGACCGCCTGGTCACCGTCCTGGTCGGCGACGCCGCCGCGATCGAGGCGGACGTGCGGGCGCTCGGGATCGGCGAGGTCACCGTCGTCAGCTGACGCCCGCTGTCGTTCCGTCCGGCCCGGTGGAGCTCCCCGCTCCGCCGGGCCGGACGTGTTTTAAATCCGTTGCGGGCCCGGCTCATTCCGTGGATAGATGTTCCCCGACGCACAGCACGTGCGAACTGCGACGAACGGAGGGAGGCGGTCACCATGCGGGTCGAGCGAGCCATACGACGACGCTCCCCAAGGCCGTATCTCCCCTGTTCCGCTCCGGCTGCCTGAGCGCACCCGCTTCTGAACTTCCCCGAGCCGCACCGGGATTCTTTGCGCGGCACCCTCATCTCTCCTGAACCACCAGACCCGTGGAGGTCGTTCAACCATGACGTACACCGAGGTGCCCGGAATCCGGGTGCCGATCCGGATGTGGGTCGACCCGGCGACGGTCGAGGGGGCGGCCATGCAGCAGCTGCGCAACATCAGCTCCCTGCCCTGGCTGCACGGCCTCGCCGTGATGCCCGACGTCCACCTGGGCAAGGGCGCGACCGTCGGCTCCGTCATCGCCATGAAGGGCGCGGTCTGCCCGGCCGCGGTCGGCGTCGACATCGGCTGCGGGATGAGCGCGGTGAAGACCTCGCTCACCGCCAAGGACCTCCCGGACGACCTGTCCCGCCTGCGCTCCAAGATCGAGCAGGCCATCCCGGTCGGCCGGGGCCTCCACACCGACCCGGTCGACCCGACCAAGCTGCACGGCTTCCGCGCGGCGGGCTGGGACGACTTCTGGCAGCGCTTCGACGGCGTGGCAGAGGACGTCAAGTGGCGCCGTGAGCGGGCGATGCAGCAGATGGCGACGCTCGGCGGAGGAAATCACTTCATAGAACTGTGCGTCGACACGAGCGGCGCGGTCTGGCTGATGCTGCACTCCGGCTCCCGGAACATCGGCAAGGAGCTGGCGGAGCACCACATGGGCGTCGCCCGCTCGCTGCCGCACAACCAGGGCCTGATCGACCAGGACCTCGCGGTGTTCATCGCGGACACCCCGCAGATGGCTGCCTACCGCCAGGACCTCTTCTGGGCGCAGGAGTACGCCAAGCACAACCGTGCCCTGATGATGGCGCTCTTCCAGGACGTCGTCCGCCGCGAGTTCGCCAAGGCGAAGGTCGGCTTCGACGAGGTGATCAGCTGCCACCACAACTACGTCTCGGAGGAGACGTACGACGGCGTTGAGCTGCTGGTGACCCGCAAGGGCGCGATCAAGGCGGGCAGCGGCGACTACGGGATCATCCCCGGCTCCATGGGGACGGGCTCCTACATCGTCCGCGGCCTGGGCAACGAGACGGCGTTCAACTCCGCCTCGCACGGCGCCGGCCGCAAGATGAGCCGCAACGCGGCGAAGAAGCGGTTCACCACGCGCGACCTGGTCGAGCAGACCAAGGGCGTGGAGTGCCGCAAGGACGGCGGCGTGGTGGACGAGATCCCCGGCGCGTACAAGTCGATCGAGAAGGTGATCGAGCAGCAGAAGGACCTCGTCGAGGTGGTCGCCCACCTGAAGCAGGTCGTCTGCGTCAAGGGTTGATCACCTGCGAAGGGCTTTGAGGAACGCGGCTCGGCGAGCCCTCCCCTGATCATCGGGCCGGTGGCACTGGTCGCGGTCGTCGGGGCGGGCCAGTTCGGATGGGCGGCGCTGGCGCTGGTCTTCTTCGCGGCCGGGCCGGCGATGCCCGTGGCGACGCGGCTGCCGGTTGATGAGGGTGCGGCCCCGGCGGCGTGATCGGCGCCGGGTCGGCAGTGGCGCCTGGCCGAGGCGGCCGCTCACCCGGAACCGGTCGTCCGCGTCTGAAACCGGTCATCCGCCGCAAGGTCCGAACATGACGACAGGGGGTGTGCTGCCCGGCAGCACACCCCCTGTCGTCACCGGAAGGCTCAGGCCGCGGCCGGGAGCTCGTCGAGGCCTTCCTGGACGAGCTTGGCGAGGCGGTCGAGGGCCTCGTCGGCGTCGGGGGCGTCGGAGGCGAGGATGACCTCGTCGCCGCCCTGGGCGCCCAGGGCGAGGAGGCCGAGCATGGAGGCGGCGTTGACCGGGTTGCCGCCCGGCTTGGCGATGGTGATCGGCACGCCGGTGGCCGTGACGGCCCGGACGAAGACGGAGGCGGGACGGGCGTGCAGGCCCTCGGCCCAACCGATGGTGACGCGGCGCTCGGCCATGAGACGTGCCTTTCCGGTGAAGCTGGTCACGGCCGTGCTCGGGGAGCGGGGGAAACGACCGTGTTGTCTAGACCAGTGTTGCACGCAGGCAAGCCCTCCGAGCCGCTGCGTTCGGGAGTTGTGATTGTTTCTTTTCGGGGCATAAGGCCCGGCCGGTGGCCCCGTCCACCCTGCCGCGAGCACACGACCGGCGCCATTCGGCCCGCCGCCGGATAACCTGACGAATGTGGAAGACCCCGCGGTGGCGAACCCCGCGCAACCCGACTATCCGCAGCACTGGGAAGCCGACGTCCTGCTGCGCGACGGCGGCACAGCCCGGATCCGGCCGATCACCCCCGCCGACGCCGGGCGGCTGGTGGAGTTCTACGAGCAGGTCTCGGACCAGTCCAAGTACTTCCGGTTCTTCGCGCCCTACCCGCGCCTGTCCGACAAGGACGTCCGCCGCTTCACCCACCACGACTTCGTGAACCGGGTCGGCCTCGCCGTGGTGGTCCGGGACCACTTCATCGCCACCGTCCGCTACGACCGGATCGACGCGGACGGCCGGCCCTCCGACCACGGGACGGACGCCGAGGTCGCCTTCCTGGTCCAGGACGCCCACCAGGGCCGCGGGGTGGCGTCCGCCCTGCTGGAGCACATCGCGGCCGTCGCGCAGGAGCGCGGCATCCGCCGCTTCCAGGCCGAGGTGCTGCCGGAGAACCGCAAGATGGTGAAGGTCTTCACCGACGCCGGCTACACCCAGCACCGCAGCTTCGCAGACGGCGTGGTGCACCTGGAGTTCGACCTCGAACAGACCGACCGCTCGCTCGCCGTGATGCGCGCCCGCGAGCACCGCGCCGAGGCCCGCTCGGTGCAGCGGCTGCTGACCCCGCGCTCGGTGGCCGTGGTCGGGGTCTCCCGCAACCCGCAGACCGTCGGCCGGGCCATCCTGCGCGACCTGCTGGGCAGCTTCGACACGGAGTTCGAGAGCCGGTACGAGCCCAAGGGCGAGCCGCGCGCCGTCCACGCGGTGAACCGCAACGCCCCGCCCGGCACCGAGCTGGACGGCATCCCGGTGCACCGTTCGATCCTGGACATTCCCGGGCCGGTCGACCTCGCGGTGATCGCCGTCCCCGAGAGCGCCGTCCCGGCGGCCGTCGCCGAGTGCGGCGTGCGCGGGGTGCAGGGCCTGGTGGTGGTCACCGCCGGCTACGCGGAGACCGGCCCGGAGGGCCGGGACCGCCAGCGCGCCCTGGTCCGCCAGGCCCGTGCGGCGGGCATGCGGGTGGTCGGCCCGAACGCCTTCGGCCTGATCAACACCGACCCCGAGCACCCGCTGAACGCCTCCCTCGCCCCGCACCTGCCCGACCGCGGCGGCTTCGGGATCTTCTGCCAGTCCGGTGCGATCGGCGTGGCCCTGCTGGAGGCCGCCCACAAGCGCGGCCTCGGCGTCTCCTCCTTCGCTTCGGTCGGCAACCGCGCGGACGTCTCCGGCAACGACTTCCTCCAGTACTGGGCCGAGGACGAGGCCACCGAGGTGGTGCTGCTCTACCTGGAGTCCTTCGGCAACCCCCGCAAGTTCACCCGGATCGCCCGCCGCCTGGCCGCCGCCAAGCCGGTCGTCGTGGTCAAGGGTGCCCGGCACACCGGCAGCCTGCCGCCCGGCCACGCCGTCCCCGCCACCGCCACCGGCCTGCGCGACGCCACCGTGGACGCGCTGTTCGAACAGGCCGGCGTGACCAGGGTGGCGACCATCACCGAGCTCTTCGACACCGGCGAGCTGCTCGCCCAGCAGCCGCTGCCGCCGGGCGACCGGGTCGCCGTGGTCGGCAACTCCGACTCGCTCGGCCTGCTCACCTACGACGCCTGCCTGAGCGCGGGCCTGCGCCCGCGCACGCCAGTCGACCTCACCACGGCCGCGACCGGCGAGAACTTCCGGATCGCGCTGGACGTCGCGCTCAGCGATCCCGCCGTGGACGCCGTGATCGCCGTCGCGATCCCGCCGATCGGGACCTCCGCGCACGCCTTCATGGGCGGCAGGCTGACCGGCCCGGACGACCCCGAGATGGGCTCGGACGACCCGGAGATCGCCGCCGCCCTGCTAGAGGCGGGCATGCGCGCACGGGAGTTGGGCAAGCCCCTGGTGCTGGCCCACCTGGCCCTGACTGACCTGCCGGCCCGGCTGCGCCCCGGCGGCATCCCGGCCTACGCGGCGCCCGAGCGCGCCGTGCGCGCCCTGGCGCACGCCGTGCACTACGCCCAGTGGCGCCACCGCACCGCCGAGGCGGAGGAGACCGCGCGCGTCCCCGAGCTGGACCGGATCGACGAGCCCGGCGCCCGCGCCCTGGTGGAGGCGGCGCTGAGCACCCGCGCCGCGGTAGCCGCGCGCACCCAGCCCGGCGGCGCCCGGATCACCCTGAGCGAGACCGAGACCCACGAGCTGCTGGAGCGCTACGGCATCGACGTCTCGCCCACGCTGCCCGCCCCGGACGAGGAGAGCGCCGTCAAGGCCGCCGAGCAACTCGGCTACCCGGTGGCCCTGAAGGCGACCGCCCCGCACCTGCGCCACCGCCCCGACCTGGGCAGCGTCCGCCTCGACCTGACCGGCGAGCCGGGCCTGCGCCGCGCCCACCGCGAGCTGGACGCCCTGCTCGGCGGCGCGGCCGGGGCCGAGCTGGTGGTGCAGCGGATGGCCCCGCGCGGCGTGGACACCGTGATCGGCGCCACGGTGGACCCGGCCGTCGGCGCGATCCTCTCCTTCGGCCTGGCCGGCGCCCCGGCCGAACTGCTGGGTGACGTGGCCCACCGCCTGGTCCCGGCCACCGACCAGGAGGTCGCGGGCCTGATCCGGGAGGTCCGGGCGGCGCCGCTGCTGTTCGGCTGGCGCGGGGCCGAGGCGGTGGACACCGCTGCCCTGGAGGAACTGCTGCTGCGGGTGTCCCAGCTGGTGGACGACGTGCCGGAGATCGCCTCGGTGGACCTCGAACCGGTGGTCGTCGCCCCGCACGGACTGGCGATCCTGGGGGCGCGGGTGCGGGTCGCACCACTGCCCGTCCGCAGCGATCTGGGCCCGCGCGCGATGAGCACGCTGTAGCCTTCCTTGGTTGCGCCTGCCGTGGGCGCTGATGTCCGAAGCTCGGCGCCGCGCCGCCCGCTTCGTCGGCGGACCATGCCAGGATGGAGTTATGGCGAAGACCGGTACCACCACCACTCAGGACCTGCGCTCGGCGATCGAGCGCAGCGGCTACTACCCGGCCCTGGTGTCCGAGGCGGTGGAGTCCGCGGTGGGCCCGGAGCCGATCAGCTCCTACCTGGTGCACCAGGAGACGACCTTCGACTCCAACGAGGTGCGCCGGCACGTGACGGTGCTGGTGCTGACCGCGACCCGGTTCGTGGTGAGCCACACCGACGAGCAGTCGGGGGCCGAGGGCAGCCCCGCGGTGCCGTTCGCGACGACCTCGACGGAGAGCGTCCGGCTGGACCGGATCGGCTCGGTCGTGGTGAGCCGGATGGTGGCCAACCCGGAGACGTACACCCCGGGGACGCTTCCCCGCGAGGTGGTGCTGACGATCGGCTGGGGTGCGGTGCAGCGCCTGGACCTGGAGCCGGCCGGCTGCTCGGACCCGAACTGTGAGGCCGACCACGGCTACACCGGTTCGGCGACGGCTGACGACCTCTCACTGCGGGTGAGCGAGGCCGGCGACGGCCCGGAGACGGTGGCCCAGGCGCTGGTGTTCGCCCGGGCGCTGTCCGACGCGACGATCAACAACGGCCCGCGGCCCTAGGTCGCGCCCTGCGGATCCTCGCCGGTCCGCGGCGAGATCCGCCAGGCCCGCGCTGAGCTCCGCAGCTTCCGACCGCTACGAATCCGGTTCCATGTCCTTCGCACCCTCCGACGGCTACGACGCCTTCGAGATCCTCGACCCGGCTGCGGCCCCCGCGCCCCCGTACGGCAGCGGCTCGCTCTGCGACCTGCTGCCCTCGGTGGCGGCGGGCCTGGGCGTCCCCGGGTTCACCGCGACGCTGCCGATCGCCCCGGCCGACCGGGCGGTGGTGTTCCTGGTGGACGGCCTGGGCTGGGAGCTGCTGCTGCGCCACCCGGAGTACGCGCCCTTCCTGTCCTCGCTGGCCGGGAGCTCGCTGGGCGGCACCGGCCGTCCGCTGACGGCGGGCTTCCCGTCCACCACCGCGACCTCGCTGGCCTCGGTCGGCACCGGCACCCCGCCGGGCCTGCACGGGCTGGCCGGGTACACGGTGGCGGTGCCGGGCGCCGACTACCTGATGAACCAGCTGCGCTGGCAGCCGCACACCGACCCGCAGGCCTGGCAGCCGTACCCGACGGTCTTCGAGCGCACCCACCGGGCCGGGGTGGCGACCGCCCAGGTGTCCTCCCCGCTGTTCGCTCAGACCCCGCTGACCAGGGTGGCGCTCTCCGGCGGCACCTTCCTCGGCCGCACCACCGGCGAGGAGCGGATGGACCTGGCCGCCTCCTGGCTGGCCGAGCACGACCGGGCGCTGGTGTACACGTACGTCAGCGAGCTGGACGGCGCGGGCCACCGCTTCGGCGTGGACTCCGACGAGTGGCGGATGACGCTGGACGCGGTGGACCGGCTGGCCCGCCGGCTGGCCGAGCAGCTGCCGCCGCGCTCGGCGATGTACGTGACCGCGGACCACGGCATGATCGACATCGCGCCGGAGGACCGGATCGACTTCGACGAGGACTGGGAGCTCGGCGCGGGCGTCGCCCTGCTCGGCGGTGAGGGCCGGGCCCGGCACGTGTACGCCGTACCGGGCGCCGCGACCGATGTGCACGCGGTCTGGAGCGAGGTGCTGGGCGACCGGATGTGGGTGGCCACCCGGGACCAGGCGATCGCGGCGGGCTGGTTCGGCCCGACCGTGGACGAGCGGGTGTACCGGCGGATCGGCGACGTGGTCGCCGCGGCCCGCGACGACATCGCGATCACCGCCTCCCGCAACGAACCCGGCGAGTCCGCGATGATCGGCCTGCACGGCTCGATGACCCCGGTCGAGCAGTTCGTGCCACTGCTCGAAGTCCGCGGCTGAGCCGGTCCCTTGACCGCCCTGTGCCCGAACCCCCCTGATGTGAAAGGCCCTTGCTCCACCCATGGCTGAACTGGTGTTCTTCTCGGGCACGATGGACTGCGGCAAGTCGACGCTTGCGCTGCAGATGGACCACAACCACACCGCGCGCGGTCGGCAGGGCATCATCCTGACCCGCAACGACCGCGCGGGCGCGGCGACCATCTCCAGCCGCCTCGGCCTGCGCGCCGACGCGGTCGAGGTGACGGACGACTTCGACTTCCACGCGCACGTGGTGCAGCGGCTGTCGGCGGGCGGCCGGGTGGACTACCTGATCTGCGACGAGGCACAGTTCTTCGCCGCCGAGCAGGTCGACCAACTGGCCCGGGTGGTGGACGAGCTGGACATCGACGTCTACACCTTCGGCATCACCACCGACTTCCGCACCCGGCTGTTCCCCGGTTCGCAGCGGCTGATCGAGCTGGCGGACCGGGTGGAGGTGCTCCAGGTCGAGGCCCTGTGCTGGTGCGGCGCCCGGGCGACCCACAACGCCCGGACGGTCGGCGGGGTGATGGTCGTCGAGGGCGCCCAGGTGGTGATCGGCGACATCTCGGTGAAGGAGGACGAGGTCGGCTACGAGGTGCTGTGCCGCCGGCACCACCGCCGCCGGCTGACCGCCGCGACAGCCCGTGCCTCGGTGCTCTCCCCGGACGTGCTGCCCTTCGAGGAGCAGCAGGCCTGACCGCCCCGGAGGCGAGTGGGCGAGTCGCAGCGGGACGGGTTACAGCGTTTCGAGCACCGAGAAGTGCCCGCCCTGCGGGTCGGCCAGCCGGGCGGCCCGGCCGTGCGCGGTGTCGTGCGGTTCGACCAGGACGCGGCCGCCGAGTTCGACGGCGTGATGGACGGTCAACGCGGTGTCCCGGACGGCGAAGTGAGTGCGCCAGCGCGGCGGGTGGCCGCGCAGGTCGGCGTGGTGGCGGATGCCCGCGACCGGGCGCCCGCGCACCAGTAGCGCGGACTCGCCGTCGGCGGGCCGGACCGGGCGGTCGAGCACGGCGGCGTAGAAGACGGCGGCGCCGTCCGCGTCCGGTGTGAGCAGCTCGGCCCAGGCGGGCCCGCCTGGTTCCGCTCCGGCCTCGCGACCGAGGTGCTCCTCGCCCTGCCAGAGGCCGAAGACGGCGCCGGAGACGTCGGCGGCGATCGCCATCCGCCCGGCGCGTTCGGCCTGCAGCGGCCCGACGGCGACGGTACCGCCGCACTCGCGCACCAGTTGGGTGGTGCGGTCGGCGTCGTCCACGGCGAAGTAGGTGGTCCACTGCACCGGGAAGCCGGTGGCGGTGGAGACGCCGAGGCCGGCGACGGGCTCCCCGTCGAGCTCGGCCCGGACGTAGGCGCCGAGTTGGCCCGGCCCGGGGGAGTACGTCCAGCCGAGCAGCTCACCGTAGAAGGCGCGGGCGCCGGGCAGGTCGTCGGTCAGCAGGCTGACCCAGCAGGGCGTGCCCTGGGCCAGTCGGAGTTCCACCGCGGGCAATGCGGGCCTCCTCGTGGGTGGTTGGCGCACGGGAATCCTCGCGCGCGAGGGTGATGCTTCCACCCTGGCGCGCGCCCAACCCTCGGGCCGCGCGGAAAATCCGGCAAAGAGCGCACAAAGAGCGGTGGTTCGGGCGTGTCGGTGGATTTTGTCTGATCGGGCCCGGCGTCGCGGGCCCGGCAAGGATTCGCCGGACCCGCCCCGGGGCGGGTTGCGCGACAATGGCCGGCATGACCACCTACAACGACGGTTCCCCGCTGATCTCCGCGGCCGAGCTGCGGGAGGCGCTCGCCTCCGCGCACCCGCCGGTGCTGCTGGACGTGCGCTACCAGTTGGTCGGCGCCGTGCCGGGCGGCCCGACCGCGGCCGAGGAGTACCGGGCGGGGCACCTGCCCGGTGCCCACTTCGTCGAGTTGGACCGGGACCTCGCCGCCGCGCCCGGCGCTCCCGGCCGGGGCGGGCGCCACCCGCTGCCGGACCCGGAGGAGTTCGGCGCCGCGATGCGCCGCTTCGGGGTGAGTACGGAGCGTCCGGTCGTGGTGTACGACGGTGCGGCCTCGATGGCGGCGGCCCGGGCCTGGTGGCTGCTGCGCTGGGCCGGGCACCGGGACGTCCGGGTGCTGGACGGCGGCTTCGCGGCCTGGCAGGCGGCCGGTCTGCCGGTGACGACGGAGCTGCCGGAGCCGGAGGAGGGCGACTTCAAGCCGGCCCCGGGGCAGCTGCCGACGGTGGACGGGGACGGCGCCGCGGCCTGGGCGCGCGCCGGTCTGCTGCTGGACGCCCGGTCGGGAGAGCGCTACCGGGGCGAGACCGAGCCGGTGGACTCGCGGGCCGGCCACATCCCGGGCGCGGTGTCGGCGCCGACGGCGGAGAACGTGGGCCCGGACGGGCGGTTCCGGCCGGCCGCGGAGCTGGCGGCCCGGTTCCGGGAGCTGGGCGCGGGCGAGCGGGAGACCGCGGTGTACTGCGGCTCGGGTGTGACGGCGGCGCACCAGATCCTGGCGCTGGAGGTGGCGGGCCTGAGCGCCACGCTGTACCCGGGTTCGTGGAGCGAATGGTCGAGCGACGAGAGCCGCCCGGTCGCGGTGACGGACCAGCCGGGCTGATTCCGGATGCGCCGAAGGGGCGGGAGGCCGAGCCTCCCGCCCCTTCGGCGTCCGTCCTACTCCTGCTTCTTGCGCCGACTGCCGAAGACGATCTCGTCCCAGCTGGGCACGGTGGCCCGGCGACCGGGCCGGACGCCGTCCGCCTCGGCCTGCCGGTCGGTGGTGCCGACCAGGCGCTCGCGGTGCGGGGCGACGGCCCGTGGCATCAGGATGTCGGCGTAGGCCGAGCCCGCGCCGACCGCCGGGGCGGCGGCCGCGGCCGGCTCCTCGCTCTCCTCGGCGACCTCGGCGGGCACCGGTTCGATCGGGGTGGGGCCGCCGACGGCGAGGTCGCCGCGGAAGGCGGGGACCACGTCGAGCAGGCTGGTCAGCGAGTCCCGGGACTCGGCGGTGGCCTCCCGCGACTCGCGGACCTCGCGGGCCGACATGATGCGGTCGGCGGAGGGGCGGTCGATCATCGGGCGGGGCGGCCGGTCCTGGGGGAGCCGGGCGATCCGCGGGATGAACGGGAAGACCGAGTCCTCCTCGCGCTCGACGGTCTCGCCGATCAGCGCGCGGGCCTCGTCGTCGTTGGGCTGGACCAGGCGCCGGGGCGGGTCGTACGTCCATGACGCGCTGCGGCCCTCGCCGTCGGCCCGGTAGGAGAGGATGACCTCCCAGGTGCCGTCGTCGCGCCGCCAGGAGTCCCAGCGCTCGGTGTCCTTCTCGGCGCCGCGCAGCGCGAGCCGCTCGGCCACGGCGTCGCCGAGCTGCGGCCCGGGGGACTCGCCGTTGCGGCGGATGGCGGTCTTGCGGGCGCGCTCGGCCATGAAGGCGCGCTCGGCGAGGACCGGACCCTCGAAGCGGCGGACGCGGTCGACGGAGATCCCGGCGGCCTGGGCGACCTCCTCGGCGGAGGCACCGGCTCGTATCCGGGCCTGGATGTCCCGGGGGCGCAGATGGCTCTCGACCTCGATCTCGATCTGGCCGAGGCGCGGCCGGTCGCCGCGGATGGCGGCGCGCAGCCGCTCGTCGATGGGGAGGGTGTACTCCGTGCTGTCGGCAGCCTTGAGCACCAGCCGTGTGCCGTCGTTGCTGACGGCCACAACCCGCAGTTCGGGCACGGTTACCTCCCGGGTGGTGCCTGCCGACGTCACCTGCGTCGCTGCTCCCGTACTGAGTGTGGCCTGCCCACTCGCGACTGGCCACAACCTTGCTGAGTTCCCCGGCGTGTCGGGCTCACGCCCGGCCACGCCGCTGTGGCACGGTTGCCTTTTTGCCACGTCATCCGTCGACGTCGCGCCTGGGTGTCCCGGCCGTCCTCGCACGAGCAGAGATCGCGACGATCCGGGACCGGCGTCGCCGTGCGTGCCCGTTCCGTGGCTCTTCGTCAAGCTGCCGGTGTAGGCACAGTCGACAAGTCGACCCAAGGCTCGGGCTTTACGAACAGTACTCCATTCGTGGCATCCGGAGGGGCGGCTCGCCGCTCAAGTCTCCCGCGATTCACGGGAATCTCAAGAGCGCGCACCCCCAATGGCGGACTGGCGCCGGATGAACGGTGATCATCTTCACACAATCCGGGAGCGGAGAACCGCATTTTCGTCCCTTGTGTCCTTCTTTGGGCAAGATGGAGGGGCTTGTTCGAGAAGCAGTCGTACGGACCGAGGGATGTTGATGCCGGAGTGGAGCCCCGCCGAGGAGGGCGGCAAGGAGGAGCGCAAGCGGATCGATCTGAGTGTGGCTCAGGTCGTGGCGAGTGCGCTGGCCGCGGTGGTGGGCGCGCTGCTCGCCTCCGAACTCGGCGTCTACGGCACGATCATGGGCGCGGCCGTGGTGAGCATCGGGGCCACCACCGGCGGTGCGGTGTTCCAGCACATCTTCCGGCGGACCGGCGAGCAGCTGCGTGAGGCGGTGGACCGGGGGCCGAACCAGGCCGCGAACACAGCGCGCCGGGTACCGGTGGGGCCGGAGCATCCGGCGGAGCCCGCGGAGCGGCCGGCCGGGCCGGCGGTGATCACCTCGGAGTGGAACGAGCCGCAGGTGGTGCGGGCGCGCCGGCGGTGGACCTGGAAGACCTGCGCGGCGGTGTCCGGGCTGGTGTTCGTCCTGGCGATGACGCCGATCGTGGCGTTCGAGCTGGCCACCGGGCAGCCGGTGTCGGCGACGGTGAAGGGCGAGTCCGGCAACGGGACGTCGTTCGGCGGCGGAGTGACGCCCAAGTCCTCGACGCCCCAGGACGCCCCGGCGGAGCGGCCGTCCTCCGGGGGCGGCGGACGCGGCTCGCAGGCCACGCCGTCCGACGGGGCCTCGGCCCCGGCGACGGCCCGGCCGAGCCGGGAGCCGAGCGCCACCCCGAGCGGCGGCGCCGGCGGGCAGGGCGGGAGCGCCTCGCCCTCGGTGGGCCCGAGCGCGAGCCCGTCGGCCGGTTCCTCGCCGTCGGCGGGCGGTGGCGGGAAGCCCACCGGTGAGGCCGCCTCGCAGCCTCCCGCACCGAGCAGCGCCCCGGCGGACGCGACGGTCCCCCCGCCGCCCGCCGGGACCCCCGGAGGCTAGGCCCCCAGCACCCGCCGCAGGTAGTCGTTGCCGAAGACACGTTGTGGGTCGACCTCGTCGCGCAGCGCGGTGAAGTCGCCGAAGTGGGGGTAGACGCCGGCCAGGTACTCGGCGTCGCGGGTGTGCAGCTTGCCCCAGTGTGGGCGGCCCTGATGGGCGGTCATCAGCTGTTCGACACCGGTGAAGTAGCCCTGGTCGGCGGTGCCCCGGTAGAGGTGGACGGCGATGTAGGCGCTGTCCCGGCCGGAGGCGGTGGAGAGCCAGAGGTCGTCGGCGGGGGCGAAGCGGACCTCGACGGGGAAGCTGACCTTCCAGTCGGAGCGTTCGAGCAGGGCCTTCAGCTCGCGCAGCACCTCGGCGACGGCCGCGCGCGGGACGGCGTACTCCATCTCCACGAAGCGGACCTTGCGTGGGCTGGTGAACACCTTGTACGCGGTGTCGGTGTAGCTGCGGTCGGACCAGGCGCGACTGGCGAGCGCGGCGATCGAGGGGATGGAGCCGGGGAAGCGGCGGCCGATCCGGCAGGCGCCCTCCCAGACGGTGTTGGAGAGGAAGTCGTCCTCCAGCCACTCCTTGAACCGGGGCAGCGGGGCGGTCGGGCCCTGGCTGCGGTTGTTGCGCTTGGTGGAGCAGCGGTCGGTGTGCGGGAACCAGTAGAACTCGAAGTGCTCGTTGACGGCGGTGAGGTCGTCGAGGCGTTCCAGCACCTCGTCGAAGGCCATCGGCTGTTCGTGCGCGCTGAGCAGGAAGGCCGGTTCGACGCCGAAGGTGAGCGCGGTGATCACGCCGAGGGCGCCGAGGCCGAGGCGGGCGCCCTGGAAGAGCCGGGGGTTCTCGGTGGGGGAGCAGCGCTTGACGGTGCCGTCGGCGAGGACGATCTCCAGGGCGCGGATCTGGGCGGCGAGCGAGCCGGAGTCGCGGCCGGTGCCGTGGGTGCCGGTGCTGGTGGCGCCGGCGACGGTCTGGGCCTCGATGTCGCCCATGTTGGTGAGGGAGAGGCCCTCGGCGGCGAGGAGTCGGTTGAGGCGGTTCAGCGGGAGGCCGGATTCGACGGTGACGGTGCCGGCCGTGCGGTCGATCCCGCGGACGGCGGTGAGCGCGTGCGGTCGGATCAGCAGGCCGTCGCCGGCTGAGGCGATCGCGGTGAAGGAGTGGCCGGAGCCGACGGCCTTGACGGTGCGGCCCTGGTCGGCGGCGCGCAGGATCTCCTTGGCCAGTTCCTCCGCGGTGCCGGGGGTGACGGCCCGGCTGGGGAGGGCGCTCTGGTTCCCGGCCCAGTTGGTCCACCGGGTGCGGGTCGAGGTACTGGCCTGGGGCATGGCGCTGCCTCCTGCTCCGTGGCCGAACGGATCGGCGCGGTCCGGGGGCGGCGGGCCGCCCTACCCGCGGGTAGGGCCACGGGTAGGGCGAGATTAGTCAGTTCACCGTTCGACGTCTACGGGTCGTTCGACCGCTTCCGCGGGCTCGTTCGCGGCGACTCCGGCGCGCAGGCGGCCGAGCCCGGTCAGCGCGACGAGCACCCCGAGGGCACCGGCGGTCAGCGGAACCCAGTAGCCGGCCGAGGCGCCGGAGGCGTCGACCACCCAGCCGCCGACCGAGGAGCCGAAGGCCACGCCGAGGGCGAGCCCGGTGGTGGTCCAGGCCATGCCCTCGGTGAGCTTGGCGGCCGGGACGAGCCGTTCGACCAGGGCCATCGCGGAGATGAGGGTGGGGGAGATGGCGACGCCGGCGATCAGCAGGGCGGCGCCCGCCGCGACCAGCCCGCCGACGCCGTGCATGGTGGAGGCGACGAGCAGGACGGGGATCATGCTGAGCGCCATCATCACCACGCCGACGAAGAAGCGGGTGGACAGCGGGCTCTTGGGCTTGAGCGCTCCGTAGACGACGCCGGCCAGGCCGGAGCCGAACGCCCAGACGGCCAGGACGACGCTGGAGAGCCCCTTGTGTCCCTGGGCGTCGGCGAAGGCGACGGTGACGATCTCGACCGAGCCGAAGATCGCGCCGGTGGCGACGAAGGTCAGCACCAGGACGATCAGGCCGCCGTTGAGGATGGCGCTGCCGCCACCGTGGGCCGAGGCCGGATGGACCGGCGGCTCGGTGCGGCGCTGGGCGGTGAACAGGGCGATGCCGACGGCGAGCGCGATGACGGCCACGAGGACGCCGGACTCGGGGAACACGTTGGTGGCCAGGCCGATGGCGAGGATCGGGCCGACGATGAAGCAGATCTCGTCGACGACGGCCTCGAAGGAGTACGCGGTGTGCAGCTTGGCGGCCTCGTCGCGGTAGAGGTGGGCCCAGCGGGCGCGGACCATGGCGCCGGCGCTGGGCATGACGCCGAGGCCGACGGCGAAGAGGAACAGCGTCCAGGACGGTGCGTGGAAGTGGGCACAGAGCAGGAGCCCGGTCGCGGCGGTGACGGTGAGCGCGGTGGCCGGGACGGCGATGCGGCGTTGTCCGCGGCGGTCGACCAGCCAGGAGACCGCCGGGCCGAGCGCCGCGGCGGCGACCGCCATCGTTGCCGAGACCGCACCCGCAAGCCCGTACGACCCCGTCAGCTGGGAGAGCATGGTCACGATGCCGATGCCGGCCATGGAGATCGGCAGACGGGCTATGAACCCGGCGGAGGAGAACGCCGCGGTGCCAGGGGAGGCGAATATTCGGCGGTAGCTGGACAGCACGGGAGCTCCGGACAAGGGGTAAGGAACAAGGCTGGTGAACACAGCTTACGCACGTTGGCAAACGGTATTTTCCGGACACCCGCGCGGCCCCGGCGCCGGGCCCTGCCCCCTCAGTGGCAGGATCGGTGCCATGTCCGACGCGCGCAAACCCTCCCCCTCCGGCGCCGCCCCGTACGACGCCCTGCTGCTGCTCTCCTTCGGCGGGCCCGAGGCCCCCGAGGACGTCGTCCCGTTCCTGGAGAACGTCACCCGCGGCCGCGGCATCCCCAAGGAACGCCTGAAGGAGGTGGGCAAGCACTACTTCATGTTCGGCGGGGTCAGCCCGATCAACGAGCAGAACCGCGAGCTGCTCGCCGCCCTGCGGAAGGACTTCGCCGAGCACGGGCTGGACCTGCCGGTCTACTGGGGCAACCGGAACTGGGCGCCCTACCTGGTGGACACCCTGCGGGAGCTGGCCGCCGACGGCCACCGCCGGATCGCCGTGCTCGCCACCAGCGCCTACGCCGGCTACTCGGGCTGCCGCCAGTACCGGGAGAACCTGGCCGACGCGCTCGCCACCCTCGCCGAGGAGGGCCGCCCGGCGCTGACCGTCGACAAGCTGCGGCACTTCTACAATCACCCCGGCTTCGTCGAGCCGATGATCGACGCCGCCCTGGCCGCCCTGGAGCAGCTGCCCGAGGACGTCCGCCCCGGCGCCCGGCTGGCCTTCACCACCCACTCCATCCCGGACGCGATGGCCGAGACCTCCGGCGCCCCGGACGACCCGGCCCGCGGCACCCCCGGCGGTGCGTACGTCGCCCAGCACCTGGACGTGGCCCGGCTGATCACCGCGGCCGTCGCCGAGCGCACCGGCGTGGCCGACCGGCCGTGGCAGCTGGTGTTCCAGAGCCGCAGCGGCGCCCCGCACATCCCGTGGCTGGAACCCGACATCTGCGACCACCTGGAGGCCCAGCACGCCGACGGCGCGCCGGCCGTGGTGATGGTGCCGATCGGCTTCGTCTCCGACCACATGGAGGTCAAGTACGACCTCGACACCGAGGCCGTCGCCAAGGCCGCCGAACTCGGCCTGCCGGTGGCCCGTGCCGCCACCGTCGGCGCCGACCCGCGGTTCACCGCCGCCGTGCGCGAGCTGGTCCTGGAACGGGCCGCCGCCGAGCGCGGTGAGACCGTGACCCGCTGCGCGCTGGGCACCCTCGGCCCCAGCCGCGACGTGTGCGCGGTGGCCTGCTGCCCCAACCCGCGCGCCCCCCGCCCGGCCGCCGCCGAGCGCTGACCCCCTCCGGAGGAGAATCCCGTGTCCACCCCCGCCCCGCCCGACGACCGGCTCCTCGACGACCTGCTCGACGTCGCCCTGGACGCGGCCCGGCAGGCCGGCGCCCTGCTGCGCGACGGCCGTCCCGCCGACCTCGGCGTGGCCGGCACCAAGAGCAGCCCGGTCGACGTGGTCACCGAGATGGACCTCGCCTCCGAGAAGCTCCTCCTGGAGCTGATCGCCGACCGCCGTCCCGAGGACGGCTACCTCGGCGAGGAGGGTGCCGAGCGTCCCGGCACCAGCGGGGTGCGCTGGGTCGTCGACCCGCTCGACGGCACGGTCAACTACCTGTACGGGCTGCCCTCCTGGGCGGTCAGCGTGGCCGCCGAGGTGGACGGCCGCGCCGCCGTCGGGGTCGTCCACGCCCCGGCGCGCGGCGAGCTGTTCCACGCCGTCCTCGGCCGCGGCGCCCGCCTCAACGGCCGTCCGGTCTCGGCCCGCCCGGCCCCGCCCTGGGGCCAGGCGCTGATCGGCACCGGCTTCAACTACGTCCAGTCGGTGCGGGTACGCCAGGCCGAGGTGCTGCTCGCCCTGATGCCCGAGGTGCGGGACGTCCGCCGGGGCGGGGCGGCCGCGGTGGACCTGTGCGACGTGGCCGCCGGGCGGCTGGACGGCTACTACGAGCGCGGCCTCGCCCCCTGGGACCACGCGGCCGGCTGCCTGATCGCCGCCGAGGCCGGCGCGCTGGTCGGCGGCCGTCCCGGGCACGGCCCGGACGGCCGGCTGACCGTGGCCGCCGCGCCGGGCGTGTACGAGCCGCTGCAGGAGCGCCTGGCCGCGCTGCGCGCCTGGGCCGACTGACCGGGCTACCGCGGCGCGAGCAGCCACGGAGCCCCCGGGACGAAACCCCTCCGGACATGCGAAGAGCCCTGGCACACGCGGGATGCCAGGGCTTGGGGTTTCGCACGGCCCCCGTAGGGCCGCAGGTGCCGGAGGACCGGCGTCGGGTCAGGCGGCGGTGCGGTGGCGCTCCAGCACGGTGTCCACACCGTGCTCGGCGGCCAGACGACGCAGGTCGTCCAGCTCGGACTGCTCCACCTCGGCGAGGAACTCGTCCCCGGCCTCGATCGCGCGGTGCAGATCCTGCTCGGCGTTGGCTATGCGCTGCAGGATTCCGGCCTTGAAGGCGTCCATACGGGCCCCCTTACTTTGTCGGACGTGCACGGTCGTACGTTCTCCGCCCCGAGGAGGTCTGGCCAGCGAAAGCGTCCGGGCCGACAGGTGGTGGATCTCCGGTCGGGCGCGGAGACGGCCTTCGGCCGCTCCCGGTGACATCCCAGCCCCAGGGCCGGCGCGGATGAACGCACGGCGGGTGGGTGCGATCGGCCAACAGCCAGATCGCGGGTGTGCAGCTGTCCTCCCCACCCGGGGGCCGGGGAAACCTCCCGCCGCGAGAAAGTTGCCCGTGTCACAGTCCAAGCGGAGCGGTCCCGGTACGAACGGTCACCGCCGCGGGGCTGCGCTCCGTGCCTGGGCGGCAGCTTATCGCTGCTTTACCGCAGGACCAGGCAGGATGGAGGCACCGTCGGAGCCGTGCGTCCGCTTCCGGGGCCGGCCTGGAGAAGGGACAACGACCGTGCGGGTTCTCGTCGTCGAGGACGAGCAGCTGCTTGCTGAGGCCGTCGCGACCGGCCTGCGCCGCGAGGCGATGGCCGTGGACGTGGTGTACGACGGGGAGGCCGCGCTCCAGCGCATCGCGGTCAACGACTACGACGTGGTCGTCCTGGACCGCGACCTCCCGCTGGTGCACGGCGACGACGTCTGCCGCAAGGTGGTCGAACAGGGCCTGGCCACCCGGGTGATCATGCTGACCGCCTCCGGCGACATCAGCGACCGGGTCGAGGGCCTGGAGATCGGCGCGGACGACTACCTTCCGAAGCCGTTCGCCTTCAGCGAACTCGTCGCCCGGGTCCGGGCGCTGGGCCGGCGCGCGACCATCCCGCTGCCCCCGGTGCTGGAGCGGGCCGGCATCTCGCTCGACCCCGGCCGCCGCGAGGTGATCCGCGAGGGACGCACCGTCCAGCTCGCCCCCAAGGAGTTCGCCGTCCTGGAGGTGCTGATGCGGGCCGGCGGCGCCGTCGTCTCCGCCGAGCAGCTGCTGGAGAAGGCCTGGGACGAGCACACCGACCCGTTCACTAACGTGGTGCGCGTCACCGTGATGACGCTGCGCCGCAAGCTCGGCGACCCGCCGGTGATCGTCACCGTGCCCGGTTCCGGCTACCGGATCTGACCGGAACACGCCCCCGGGAGCCCGCCCGAGGACTCCCCGCCGCACCCCGCGCCCGCCCCGGCGGACGCCCCGAGAGGACCATCATGACCACCCCGCCCCCGGCCGGCGGGCCCTCCGGCGCGCCCGCCGGCGGCCCGCGCGCCGTACCGCCCAAGCCCGTCCTGCCGCCGGGCCAGCCCCGCCAGGACACGTACGTGCCCGGTGACGGGATGCTCGCCTGGCTGCCGTTCCGCCCCACCATCCGGATGCGGCTGACCCTGCTCTACGGCGGGATGTTCCTGATGGCCGGCGTCGTGCTGTTGCTGCTGATGTACTTCTTCGTCCGGCAGGCGTTGCACGACGTGGCGCCGCAGCAGTTCAACTTCACCGTGCTCAACCCCAACGGCAGCGTGTCGTCGACCTTCTACGTCAACGGCCGCCCGATGTCCAGCGACCAGCTGAACGACGCGCTAGCCTCGATCCACGAGTCCCGCTCCACCTCGGCGCTCAACACGCTGCTGCAGAAGTCGCTCACCATGCTGGTCTGCCTCGCCGTGATCGCCTTCGCGGCCGGCTACGCGATGGCCGGCCGGGTGCTGCGCCCGCTCGGCCGGATCACCCGCACCGCCCGCGACGTCGCCTCCTCCGACCTGCACCGCCGGATCGAGCTGGACGGGCCGGACGACGAGCTCAAGGAGCTCGCCGACACCTTCGACGACATGCTGGACCGGCTGGACCGCTCCTTCGACTCCCAGCGCCGCTTCGTCGCCAACGCCTCGCACGAGCTGCGCACCCCGCTGGCGATCAACCGCACCCTGCTGGAGGTCCAGCTCTCCGACCCGGCGGCCTCGCCCGACCTCCAGCAGCTCGGCAAGACCCTGCTGGCCACCAACGAGCGCAGCGAGCAACTGGTCGAGGGCCTGCTGCTGCTCGCCCGCAGCGAGAACGAGCTGACCGACCGCCGCCCGGTGGAGCTGTCCGAGGTGGCCACCCGGGCACTGGAGCAGACCCGGGCCGAGGCGGACAAGCGCGAGGTCGAGCTGCGCTCGAAGCTCGATCCGGCCGTGGTCGGGGGCAACGGCGTGCTGCTGGAGCGGCTCGCGCTCAACCTGCTGCAGAACGCCGTCCGCTACAACACCCCGGGCGGCTGGGTCGAGCTGGCCACCGGCGAGGTGCCGGGCGGGGGCGAGCTGGTGGTCTCCAACACCGGGCCGGTGGTGCCCGGGTACGAACTGGAGCACATCTTCGAGCCGTTCCGCCGGATCAAGGGCGCCGACCGCACCCGCAGCGACAAGGGGGTCGGGCTCGGGCTGTCCATCGTCCGCTCGGTGGTGCGCGCCCACGGGGGCACCATCGAGGCCACTCCACGCGCCGGCGGCGGCCTCACCATGCGGGTGCGCATCCCGACGCCGTAGCGGCCTCCTGGGCCGTTCCCGAGCCGTAACGGACCCCCTGGGGCGCCGCGTCCGGTGGGCGGCCGTCCCCAGCCGCCCCCGTCAAGCCTGTCAAGACGACATAAGGCCTGACGGGGGCGGCTTGTCATTTGCGGTCCGGGCAACTTACGGTGTCGTAACCTACGCAGCCGTAAGTGCGTCCGTCGGCGGGTCCCGCCGACGGCTCCGTACGACGTGTGCCCGCCCTACGCGCCCGTCCCGCGCGTGCCCGCCCCCCGGGAGCAAGACCGTGACCATCGCCCCTGTGCAGAGCAGCACCTCGCTCGGATCGAGCGGCTGGACCGACACGCGGCTGATCCTGGCCCTCGAAGAGGTCGTGGAGAAGGAGCTCAACCGCCACCTGGGCGTGGCCAAGGAGTGGATGCCGCACGAGTTCGTCCCGTGGAGCCAGGGCCGCGACTTCGACGGCGTACTGGGCGGCGAGGCCTGGAACATCGAGCAGTCGAAGGTGACCCCACTCGGCCGGGTGTCGCTGGTGGTGAACCTGCTGACCGAGGACAACCTCCCCAGCTACCACCACGAGATCGCGACCATGTTCGGCCGCGAGGGTGCCTGGGGCACCTGGGTGCACCGCTGGACCGCCGAGGAGGGCCGGCACGGGATAGCCATCCGCGACTTCCTGCTCGCCACCCGGGCCGTCGACCCGGTGGAGCTGGAGCGGGCCCGGATGAACCACATGTCGGAGGGCTTCGAGTCCGACAACGCGCACAGCATGCTGCACTCGGTCGCCTACGTGGCCTTCCAGGAGCTGGCCACCCGCATCGCGCACCGCAACACCGGCAAGTACGCCGGCGATCCGCTGTGCGAGCAGCTGCTGGTGAAGATCGCCAACGACGAGAACCTGCACATGGTCTTCTACCGGAACCTGCTGAAGGCCGCCCTGGAGATCGCCCCGGACCAGGCCATGCGCGCCATCGCCGACGTGGTCACCGGCTTCCGGATGCCCGGCCACGGGATCCCCGGCTTCGAGCGCGCCGCCGCGCAGATCGCCCTCGGCGGGGTGTACAACCTCCGCATCCACCACGACGACGTGCTGCAGCCGGTGCTGCGCAACCTGCGCGTGATGGAGATCGGCGGCCTCGGCCCGGAGGGCATGGTGGCGCAGAACGAGCTGGGTGTGTTCCTGGACGGACTGGACGGCCAGGCGCGCAAGTTCGAGGAGCGCCAGGCCGCGCTGCTGGCACGCCGGGCGGCCCGTCGCAGCGCCGAGTAGGGTGCGGAGGCGGCTCGTCGCCGAGAGGTCGGAGTGGGTGGATTTTCCGTGATTTGCCCCGGAAGATTCTGAACGTGACCAAGCTCACACCGTGTCGCTCCACGGTGTCGTGTGACCCCGGAGAGTGATCACCCTGTCGGGGTGCCGATCGCCGTCCGTGACCGGAATCCGGTCTGCCTGCGGTCTGGAGGATTGGTCGGCATCCCTGGTGGGCAAGGGATTCGGCGGACATCGGTACGGGCTTCGCTCACTGAGCGTCGCCGATCTGGCGGGCGTTCGGCGGGTCGGCAATGGCCCAGCGTGAGGCGTCCGGAGCCCCAGGGGATCACCCCAACGGAGCCCTGGCTGAGTGTCGATTGAGTAACAGGGCTTGAAGTAAGGCAAAATCTCCGCCTCGGGTCGGGCACAAGACCGACCCCCCATGCGTTACGTGCGCTGGAGATACCGCACACACCGCACAACCCGGAGGGGGAGAGCGAAAAATGGCAACGGACTACGACACCCCACGCAAGACCGACGACGAGCTCAACGAAGACAGCATCGAGGAACTCAAGGCTCGGCGGAACGACAAGGGCGGCAGCTCGGTCGACGTTGACGAGTTCGAGGCCGCCGAGGGCATGGAGCTCCCCGGCGCCGACCTCTCGGGCGAGGAGCTCGCGGTCCGCGTGCTGCCGAAGCAGGCCGACGAGTTCACCTGCATGAGCTGCTTCCTGGTGCACCACCGCAGCCAGCTCTACAGCGAGAAGAACGGCAACCCGATCTGCCGGGACTGCGGCGCCTGAGCACCGCAGCGGACAGCGACCGGTACCCGTGGCTCCCGCGGGACCGGCACAACGCCCCTTCCGGCCCCGGGCAGCGGGGCCGGACGGCAGGTCCGCGGACCGTCCACAGGGACGGGCCCGGGAGGACGGAGTCATTTGGCGGCGCGTCGGCCAGTACAGCACTGGCAACCATGGCAATAGCCAGTACGGCGTCGGCCAGGACAAAGTCGTAGGGACGGTCCCGCAGCAGCGGAACCGTCCCTTTCGGTTTTCTCGGCTTTCTCGCCCCGGTGCCCCTTACGTACGGGTGCCGCGCCGCGCCTCCTCGAGCGCGTCGGCCAGCTTCATCGGCGAGCGGGTCGACAGGTAGAGGTAGGGCGTCGGGTCGGCCGGGTCGTCCACCTCGACCCGCAGCGCGGTCGGGACGTAGCTGCGCAGCAGCATGAAGGCACGGGGGTCGGCCTTCGGGCCGCGCCAGGCCGTGGCCTCGGCGGGGCTCAGCGCGTGCGCGGCGCCCAGCGCTTCCACCGGGATCCGGGCGGGGCCCGCCACCAGCGAGCCCTGGACCACGCGGATCCGGGCCGAGCCGTAGCTGCTGATCGCCACCGCGCCGGCGGCGATGCCGGCGACCAGGCCGACCAGCGCGGCCGGGCCGCTGACCCGGATCAGGATCAGCGCGAGGGTGAGGCCGACTGCGACCGGGAGCAGCCACCAGGAGCGCGGCACCGTGAGGCGTTCGTCGTACATGCCCTCCATTGTGGGCGCCCTGGCGCCCGGAGCGGGACGCCACCCCCAGCGGAGGCCTTGCTACCCCTGGGTAGGGTGGGTCGGCGTGACCGGTACGACACCCCCCACCACCCCCACCGACCGGCCGGCGCCCGCGCTGCCGCCGACCTCGACCACCCCGCCGCCGGACGCCGTCCTCCCGCCGCGGGCCCCCGAGGCGCCCGCCCCCGGCACCCGGCTCGGATCCCACTACGAGCACTGCTTCGGCTGCGGCCCGCAGCACCCCGGCGGCCTGCGGATCGACGCGGTCGCCGGCGAGGGACTCGACGTCACCGCCGAGTTCACCGTCCGGGACGTTCACCAGGGCGGCCCCGGGTTGGCCCACGGCGGCGTACTGACGACGGCGATGGACGAGACCCTCGGCACGCTCAACTGGCTGCTGCACGCCCCCGCGGTGACCGGCCGGCTGGAGACCGACTTCCTCTGCCCGGTGCCCGTCGACTCGGTGCTGCACCTGCGCGCCTGGGTCACCGGAGTGCAGGGCCGCAAGATCTACAGTGCCGCCGAGGCGCGGATCGGAGGCCCGGACGGACCGGTCGCCGTGCGTGCTCAGGCGCTCTTCATTCAGGTGAAGCTGGAACACTTCACCACGCACGGTCGTCCCGAGGACATCGAGAAGGTCCTCGACGACCCGGATCTGATGAAGCGCGCACGAGCCTTTGAGGTGAACCCTTGAGTGAGACCCCCCGCCCGCCGCTGGACGTCCTGATCAGGCGCGTCGACCCCGAGCTGCCGCTGCCCGAGTACGCGCAGCCCGGGGACGCCGGTGCCGATCTGCGCACCACCGTCGACGCCGAGCTGGCCCCCGGCGAGCGGGCGGTGCTCCCCACCGGTATCGCCATCGCCCTGCCGGACGGCTACGCGGCCTTCGTCCACCCCCGCTCCGGGCTCGCAGCTCGTTGCGGAGTTGCGCTCGTGAACGCCCCGGGGACGGTCGATGCCGGGTACCGTGGAGAGATCAAGGTGATCGTCGTCAATCTGGACCCGCGCGAGGGGGTCAGCTTCCGCCGAGGGGACCGGATCGCCCAGCTGGTCATCCAGCAGGTCGAGAAGGCCCGCTTCCACGAGGTGGCCGAGCTGCCTGGGTCGGCACGCGCCGAGGGCGGGTTCGGGTCGACCGGCGGCCACGCCGCGGTCTAGCATTCCCGCGGCCTCGCAGGAAGCCGAGCAGGTATTCGCATCGGTCTTGGACCGGGAAGGACAGTGACCGTGTTCCGTCGTCGCCAGAAGAGCGAGGACGCTGTCGAGCAGCTCGCCGACGACGCCATCAGCGCCGACGAGACGGCCGATGACGTCGAAGGTTCCGCCGAGAGCGAGAACGTGACCGAGCTGGACCCGGCCGACAAGTTCGGCCTGCCGCCGGCCCCGCGGCCGGACGGCCCGTGGGACCACTCCGAGCTGGAGAACCCCGAGGAGGGCCGCGTCGACCTCGGGGGACTGCTGGTCCCCGGCGTCGAGGGCATGGAGCTGCGCGTCGAGGTCGCCGGTGACGCGATCGTCGCCGCCACCCTCGTGCTCGGCAACAGCGCCATCCAGCTCCAGGCCTTCGCGGCTCCGAAGTCGGAGGGCATCTGGGGGGAGGTCCGGGAGGAGATCGCCAACGGCATCACCTCGCAGGGCGGCATCGTGGACGAAGAGGAGGGCCCGCTGGGCTGGCACCTCCGCGCCCAGGTCCCGGTGCAGCTCCCGGACGGCACCCAGGGCGTGCAGCTGGTGCGCTTCGTCGGCTGCGACGGTCCGCGCTGGTTCCTGCGCGGCGTGATCTCGGGCCAGGCGGCCGTGCAGCCCGAGATGGCCGGCATCCTTGAGCAGGTCTTCCGCCAGACCGTCGTCGTACGCGGCGAGAGCCCGATGGCGCCCCGCGACCCGATCGTGCTCAAGCTTCCCGAGGACGCCCAGATGGTTGCCGACGGTGGTGGGGCTGCTGCCGCCGCCGGCGAGGGCGAGAACCGCTTCGGCGGCACCGCGCTCGACCCGTTCGCGCGCGGCCCGGAGATCACCGAGGTCCGTTGATCGGGGGCACCTGGTCCGGTTCGCCTGGTCCGGGTTGTCGGATCTGATCGCCACCGCATCGCCCCCGCCCGGGACCCCGGGCGGGGGCGATTTGCATGTGGCGGGTCGGTCCCCGTACAGTTCCGGAGTCGCCGCGGGAGACCGGGGTGACAAAGCGGAAAGCGAATCCGATGAATGAAACTCCGGTAAACGGAGCGGAAAACGTCTGATAAGCTGGAAACACGAAAGAACGAAGCGCCCGGAGGGCCCGCTGGAAGGCGGTCCGAAGGAAGCGTCCGTTCC